>CAIYZZ010000527.1 GCA_903930805.1 uncultured Rhodocyclaceae bacterium
CACAGTGCATTCGGCATAGGCATAGAGCAGCTTGGCGCCGTGCTTGATGATGCCGCCGTATTCCTGCGCGGTGCCCGGCATGAAGCCCGGCACATCGACCAGGGTGATGATGGGGATGTTGAAGGCATCGCAAAAGCGCACGAAGCGCCCGGCCTTGATCGCCGACTTGATGTCGAGGCAGCCGGCCAGCACCATCGGCTGGTTGGCGACGATGCCCACGGTCTGGCCTTCCATGCGGGCGAAGCCGACGATGATGTTCTTCGCGTGGTCGGGCTGGATCTCGAAGAAGTCGGTGTCATCGACCATCTTGAGGATCAGCTCCTTCATGTCGTAGGCCTTGCTGGCGTTGTCCGGCACCAGCGTGTCGAGCGAGAAGTCGAGGCGGTCCGCGGGATCGGCGGTCTCTCTTACCGGCGGCTTCTCCTTGTTGTTGAGTGGAAGGTAGTTGAAGAAGCGGCGCAGCAACAGCAGCGCGTCCACATCGTTTTCGAAGGCCAGATCGGCAACGCCGGACTTGCTCGAGTGCGTCACAGCGCCGCCGAGTTCTTCTGCCGTGACTTCCTCGTGCGTCACCGTCTTCACCACCTCAGGACCGGTGACGAACATGTAGGAAGAATCCTTCACCATGAAAATGAAGTCGGTCATCGCCGGGCTATATACGGCGCCGCCGGCGCACGGCCCCATGATCATCGAAATTTGCGGAATCACGCCGGATGCCATCACGTTGCGCTGAAAGACGTCGGCATAGCCGCCAAGTGCGGCAACGCCTTCCTGGATGCGGGCGCCGCCGGAATCGTTCAGGCCGATGACCGGGCAGCCGACCTTCAGCGCGTGATCCATGATCTTGCAAATTTTCTCCGCATGCGCTTCCGACAAAGCGCCGCCGAACACGGTGAAGTCCTGCGAAAAAACAAACACCATGCGCCCGTTGATGGTGCCGTAGCCAGTCACCACGCCATCGCCGGGGATGTGGTCGCCGCCCATGCCAAAATCGACGCAGCGATGCTCCTTGAACATGTCCCACTCTTCAAAGGTACCGTCATCGAGCAGTAATTCGATGCGTTCGCGCGCCGTCAACTTGCCCTTGGCATGTTGGGCGTCGATGCGTTTCTGACCGCCGCCGAGGCGAGCCAGTTCACGCTTTTTATCCAGTTGTTCGATAATTTCGTGCATGGACCTCTCCTACAAAAGATTCTAGAAATACCGATTCATCAAATTCAGCAATTTGTGTGCGGCAAGCGTCGGGGTCGTCGTCCCGTTGGCTACCGTCTCTGCCGTTGCGGGCAATGCCGCCTTCACTGCGGGATGCTCGCGAAAGCGGTGGCGCAATCCATTATCAATAAGTTGCCACATCCAGTCGAGCGCCTGGCGCTGGCGCTTTTCCTGCAGTGCGCCGTTTGCCGTCATGGCTTCGCGATATTGCAGCAACGCCTGCCACACCTTGTCGATGCCCTGGCCATGCAGTGCGCTGGCCAGCAGCACAGGCGGTTTCCAGTGCTCACTGGCCGAACGGAGCAACGACAAGGCAGCGCGCATCTGCATGGCAGCGCGTTCGGCGGCCATGGTATCGAGGTCGGCCTTGTTGTAAACCACCACATCCGCCAGTTCCATGATGCCTTTCTTGATGGCCTGCAGGTCGTCGCCGGCATTCGGCAGTTGCAGCAGGACGAAGATGTCGGTCATACCGGCCACGACCGTTTCCGACTGACCTACCCCGACCGTTTCGATGATGACAACGTCAAAACCGGCCGCCTCGCAGACCAGCATCGCCTCGCGCGTCTTTTCGGCCACGCCGCCGAGCGTGCCGGCAGAGGGTGAAGGCCGGATATAGGCTGCCTCCTGCTGACAGAGCCGTTCCATGCGTGTCTTGTCACCTAGGATGGAGCCACCACTGCGACTGGAGGAAGGGTCCACCGCCAGTACCGCAACCTTCAGACCCTGATCGAGCAAGTGCAGGCCAAAGGCTTCAATGAAGGTCGACTTGCCTGCGCCCGGCACCCCCGTCAGTCCGATACGCATGGCGCGGCCAGTATGCGGCAGCAGGACGTCTAGTACTGCGGCTGCACGCTCTTGATGGTCGCCACGACTCGACTCGATGAGGGTAATCGCCTTGGCCAGCACACGGCGCCCGCCGGCGATCACGCCTTCAACGAGGTCGCGATCTTCAGGAGGTAGGTCGAAATCCTGAATTGACTCGCGGCTATTCAATTTCAAGCGCGCCTTCGGTCGTGTTCATAAGGAAATCATTGATCGCGTCGGTTTCAGCGGATAGCCGCGTCAAAATCCGTGCATTCGATACGTTGCCGAGATTGAGCCAGACGACCTTGGGTGGAAAACCGCGCATCAGGGATAGCTCGACAAAATCTGCATCCTTGGTGACGATGGCAAACCCCTCGCGCAGGGCAAACATCCAGATCTCTGCATCATCCACCTCCGCTAGGCCAAGTAACGCAACTTGGTTCGATTGCGGAAACAATGGCTCCAGATGCGGGAGCAAGCGCCGCGAGAGGTTTTGATCCAGGAGCAGTTTCACGCTGCCAACCGCACCATGCGCTGCTCACGCAATGCTGCGAATGCCAGACATGCCTGAATATCAGCCGTTTCCAGCTCGGGATAGTCGGCCAGAATGTCGTCCTGCGGCATGCCGGCAGCCAGCCAGCCGAGCACGTCATAAACCGTGATGCGCATGTGACGCACGCAAGGCTTGCCACCTCGCTTGCCGGGTTCGAGTGTGATGCGTGCCAAAAGTTGGTTATCCATCATCATTTCTCCAGATACGAGTTAGCCTTTGAATCCGTCAAAAAAAGCATAGTCGATTTCAAAAATCGTCTTGGAATGCACACCAAGCTCCAAAGACTCGAACATCCCAATTAGCTTGTCCCCATCAACCAACTCAATCGGAGTTGCTCCGGGTCGTTCAGCCTCTTCTCTGGATTGGGCCGAGAACGTTCCCGTAGTAATAAAAATACCTTTCTCAGCTCGACCATCCATGGCGCCACGCAAGTCGCGGATTTCTTTCGGAGGAACACTACCAGACCACTTCTTGCACTGAAAAACAACTCGAAAACTTACAAGAGGATTTATTTGCAATACGCCGACACCATCGATTCCACCATCTCCAGAGCGTCCAGTCACCTCTACCTTTTCAAATCCTGCTTCGCGCAACAATCTCTGGCAAATTCGCTCGAATCCGGAAGGTGAAAGCTTATGCAATACCTCAAGCAAACTCTGTGATCTATCTGGTTCTGGCAGGTTTTCATCAATATTTTGTATTACAGTCTGCTCAACAGGCCCATCTTTAGTCTTCCGCCTGGCAGTGTGATGAGACACCCACTTCAGGAATATCTGATGGCCCTCATCTTCGTCGATTGTTGCTTTCCAACCTTTAGGTGTTAAAGCCCAGACTCCTCGCTTGCCAGCATCGATACAGTCCTCCCACACAAGATATTGCCTTGCCCACTGCACCTGATTGTGAAAGCGTTCCTGCCCTGTTCTTGTAAGAGCATTTCGTATCTTCTCGTCCAAGTGCAGTTTCTCGGCAACAGCATCGGAAGCCTCACGAGGGCTCGCCGACCCACCCAGTGTTCTTAATACATCGAGTAGTGGCCCCATCCATTTCACAAACTCCGTTCGCTTTTGCTTTGCCATAGCCCCTCCCGGCTAATCTCTATCTGGCAAGCTTACGCTGATGCAGGAAGGTGGGCCACACGGATTGCCCGCAGCACTTCATGCGCACACTGAGGGATGGGCGTGCCGGGACCGAAGATGCCCTTGGCGCCGGCCGCGAATAGGGCCTCGTAATCCTGCGCTGGAATGACGCCGCCGACGAATACGACAATATCGTCCCCGCCCTGATCCTTGAGCGCTTGCACCAATTGCGGCACCAGCGTCTTGTGGCCGGCGGCGAGCGTCGACACGCCAATGGAATGCACGTCGTTTTCGATGGCTTGGCGCGCGGCTTCTTCCGGAGTCTGGAACAGCGGCCCGATATCCACATCGAAACCAAGATCGGCAAAGGCCGTGGCGACGACTTTTGCGCCACGGTCGTGGCCGTCCTGTCCCAGCTTGGCGATCATGATGCGCGGGCGGCGGCCTTCGGCGGCGGCGAATTCCTCGATCAATTCACGCAGTTCGTCAATGCCGGGACTGTCACCGTAGGCGGCGGAGTAGACGCCCGAGACCACCTGGTTTGTCGCACGATGGCGGCCCCAGACCTTTTCCAGTGCATCGGAAATCTCACCGACGGTTGCTCTCAAGCGTGTTGCCTTGATAGCGAGGTCGAGCAGATTCCCGGTCCCGGATTTCGCAGCTTCGGTCAGCGCATCAAGTGCAACCTGCACTGCCGCCGCATCGCGCGTCGCGCGAATTTCCTTGAGGCGGGCAATCTGTGATTCGCGCACGGCGTGATTGTCGACATCGAGAAACTCGATCGCATCCTCCTTCGCCAGCTTGTACTTGTTCACGCCGACGATGACATCTTGCCCCGAATCGATGCGCGCCTGCTTCTCGGCGGCGCATTTCTCGATCTGCAGCTTGGCCCAACCGGTGTCGACGGCATGCGTCATGCCGCCCATCTTCTCGACTTCCTGGATGGTGTTCCACGCCATGTCGGCCATGTCCTGCGTCAGCTTCTCCATCATGTAGCTGCCAGCCCAGGGGTCGACGACGTGCGTAATATGCGTTTCTTCCTGGATCAGGATCTGTGTGTTGCGGGCAATGCGTGATGAAAACTCGGTGGGCAGTGCGATGGCCTCGTCGAGCGCATTGGTGTGCAGGGACTGCGTGCCGCCGAACACGGCTGCCATCGCCTCGATGGTGGTGCGCACGACAGTGTTGTAAGGGTCCTGTTCGGTGAGTGACCAGCCCGAGGTCTGGCAGTGGGTGCGCAGCATCATCGACTTTGGGTTTTTCGCCTCGAACCCTCTCATGATGCGCCACCACAGGAGGCGCGCCGCGCGCAGCTTGGCGATTTCCAAGTAGAAGTTCATGCCGATACCGAAGAAGAAGGATAGCCGACCAGCGAAGGAATCGACATCCAGCCCGCTCTTCACAGCGGTGCGCACGTATTCCATGCCGTCGGCGAGCGTGAAGGCCAGCTCCAGCGCCTGCGTCGCGCCGGCTTCCTGGATGTGATAACCGGAGATAGAGATCGAATTGAATTTCGGCATGTTCGCCGCCGTGTAGCCGATGATGTCTGCGATGATGCGCATCGACGGCTCGGGCGGGTAGATGTAGGTGTTGCGAACCATGAACTCCTTGAGGATGTCGTTCTGGATCGTCCCCGAGAGCTTGTCCTGCGATACGCCCTGTTCCTCGGCGGCGATCACGTAGCCCGCCAGGACTGGCAGAACGGCGCCGTTCATGGTCATCGAGACCGACACCTTGTCGAGCGGAATGCCGCCGAACAAAATTTTCATGTCCGCCACCGAATCGATCGCCACACCGGCCTTGCCGACGTCGCCGACGACGCGTGGATGGTCAGAGTCGTAGCCACGGTGGGTGGCGAGGTCGAAGGCTACCGAGACGCCCTGCGCGCCGGCGGCGAGCGCCTTGCGGTAGAAGTCGTTGGAGGCTTCGGCGGTGGAAAATCCGGCGTACTGGCGGATGGTCCAGGGCCGCGCCGCGTACATCGTTGCCTGCGGGCCGCGCAGGAAGGGCTCGAAGCCGGGCAGCGTGTCGGCATAGGGCAAGCCGGCGACATCGGCCAGCGTATAGAGCGGCTTGACAGTCAGGCCTTCGGGCGTCGTCCAATTCAGCTTTGACAGGTCGCCGTCCGGCGCAGATTTGCCGGCGGCCTTGCGCCATGCCTCCAACGCAGGAATCGTCGCTTCGGGATACTTGCTCATGGTTCTACTCCCGCCGTTTTCCGGCTGATGTTGGTATTAGATGAGCGAATGATAGCAACGTGCCGTGCCGCCAGCGCCGACTTTTCAATTTCCAAGTTTTCGGTACTGGTCTAACACAGAGACAGGCCATCCGATTTTTGTCACAATGACCGTCTTTGTCAAAGAGGAGAAAAATATGAACAAGAAGGACAATAATCTGTGGGAACTTCGCCCCGGCATCAAGATGGATCAGACCACGCTCGAATCCGTGGCGCAGATTGCCTGTGCGCTTAAATCGCTGTCGCTCTACACCACCCTGGTGATGGATCAGGATGATTGCCCGCCCGAACTACAGCGCACCGTTGATGATGGTGTCGCTGCGATCGGCAAGCTGTTCGTCGTTTAACAAAAATAATTACATCCTGAGGATTTCAGCATGGCACACATCATCATTCTCGGCGCGGGCATTGGCGGCCTGGTTGCCGCCTACGACATGAAAGAAAATGTCGGCCCGAACGACAAGGTCACCGTGGTGACCGAAAATCCATATTTTCAATTTACGCCGTCGAACCCTTGGCTCGCCGTTAATTGGCGTAGTCGCGATGACATTACCTTTGAGCTGAAAACCTACCTGGAGCGCAAGGGCATCGACCTGATCGTCAAGGCGGCCAAACGCGTGCATCCCGATGAGAACCGCATTGAACTCAGCGACGGCGAATCGGTGAGCTACGATTATCTGGTCATCGCCACCGGCCCGAAACTCGCCTTCGAGGAAGTGGAAGGTTCGGGTCCCGCAGCGCACACTCAGTCGATCTGCACGGTCAATCATGCCGAAACAGCCGCAAAAGCCTGGGATGGTTTCGTCAAGGATCCGGGGAATGTCGTCGTCGGCGCATTTCAGGGTGCCTCCTGCTACGGTCCGGCCTACGAATTCGCCATGATCATGGATACCGATCTGCGCCGCCGCAAGATCCGCAGCAAGGTGCCGATGACCTTCGTCACCGCCGAACCCTATGTCGGCCACCTCGGCCTCGGGGGCGTTGGTGACTCCAAGGGCATGATCGAATCCATCATGCGCGACAGGCACATCAAGTGGATCTGTAACGCCAAGGTGAGCAAGGTCGAAGCTGGCAAGATGTTCGTCACCGAACACGATGAAAACGGCCAGCCGAAGAAGGAGCATGTACTCGATTTCAAATACTCGATGATGCTGCCGGCTTTCAAGGGTGTCGACGCCGTTTTTGGCATCGAAGGGTTGACCAACCCGCGTGGCTTCATTCTCGTCGATCCGTTCCAGCGCAATCCGAAGTACAAGAACATTTACTCGATTGGCGTGTGCGTCGCCATTCCGCCGGTGGAAGCCACCCCCATCCCTGTCGGCACGCCCAAGACCGGCTACATGATCGAGTCGATGGTTACCGCCACGGTGCATAACATCCGTCTGGCGCTGGATGGCAAGGAACCCGACCAGAAGGCTACCTGGAATGCGGTCTGCCTCGCCGACTTCGGCGACAGCGGCGCCGCCTTCGTCGCCATTCCGCAGATCCCGCCACGCAATGTCAGCTGGTTCAACAAGGGCAAGTGGGTACATCTGGCCAAGGTCGGCTACGAGAAATATTTCATCCGCAAGATGAAAAAAGGCAACACCGAGCCGATCTACGAAAAGTACGTGCTCAAGCTGATGGGTGTCACGCGGTTGCACAAGTAGCGCATGCGTACAGCCACTCGTCTGGCGCTTCTGGCGCTCGTCGCACTGTTCGTCGGTGGCGCGCCCCTGGCCGGCGCCACCGCAACAAAAGTCGGCGCTGGCAGGACGGCATCAGCTGTCAAAAATCGCATCGTCATCCAGGTCAACGAGGATGACGCGAAGAAGTGGAACGCCGTGCTCGGCAACATCCGCAACATTCAGGCCGCGTTGGGACAAAAGAACGTGGCCATCGCTGTTGTCGTCATCGGTGCGGGGCTAGGCATGCTCACTGCCGAGTCCCTTGCCGCCAACGGCGTGCAGGATGCAGTTGCCGCAGGGGTCGAGTTCTTGGCCTGCGGTAATTCCATGAAAGCGCAGTCCATCGATAAGGATGACCTCATTGCGGGCGTCTCGGTGGCGGTCGCCGGCTATGTGGAACTGATGAAGCGCCAGCAGCAGGGCTGGGCCTATTTGCGACCATGAGTGCGGCCATGATAAACTGGGATGCGATCGACACCGTCCTGCTCGACATGGACGGCACGCTGCTCGACCTCCATTTCGATAACCATTTCTGGCAGGCCCATGTGCCGTTGCGCTATGCCGAGGCGCGCGGCCTACCGCACGACGTCGCGCGCGAAGAACTGATGGCGCGCTACCATGCCCGTGCCGGTACGCTCGAATGGTATTCCGTCGATTTTTGGGAAACCGAACTTGAGCTCGACATCATGCGGCTCAAGGAAGAGGTGGCGCATTTGATCGGCGTGCATCCGGCCGTCACCGACTTTCTCGCCGCGATGCGCGTCGCCGGCAAACGGTTGGTGCTCGCCACCAACGCCCACCACAAAAGTCTCGCGCTCAAGCTGGCGAAGACCGGGCTGGAGCCGCACTTCGATGCCATCGTCAGTTCTCACGCGCTCGGCGTTGCCAAGGAGTCGCGTGGGTTTTGGGAAAAACTCATGGCCCTCGAACCCTTCGATTCCGAGCGTACGATCCTGATCGACGACAGCCTGCCGGTGCTGGATGCCGCGCGCGATTACGGGATCAAGCATCTCGTCGCCGTGCGCCGGCCTGATACGCAACAACCCGCCAAGGACACCGCTCTTTACC
>CAIYZZ010000528.1 GCA_903930805.1 uncultured Rhodocyclaceae bacterium
CCGATGATCCAGACGCCGGTAGCCTCCTCCGTCTTCACGGAACCGACCGCGACGCCGGCTGCGGCACCACCGCGGCTACCGGCGAGAATGCCGATCATCTGGCCGGCAGCGGCACCGTCAAAGCCTTCCTTTGCCTGCGCGACCTGCTCGGCCTTGATGATGTCGAACTTGACGACCCATTTGGTGGTCTTCCACTTCCCCTTCTGCAAGACCTTGCGTGCCGCATTCGGATCGCCCATCGTGTAGGCCAACTGGAACTCCTTCATCATCGGTCCCATGTCGGAGCGTTCCAGCACGCCAAAATTGGCATTGCTGAGTTCAAGCTCAACAAAGTCGGCGATGTTGTTGGAGCTGAACTTCTGCGTGAAGGTCGCGTTGTTGCTCTTGATCTCGCCGGGGATCACGACCAGCGTAGGCCCCTTGATCTTGGCATTCTGGTATTCGACCGGCTTGTACATCGCCTTGTCGGCCATCTCGTTGGCGGTTTTGGAACTGTCGGAACCGGCCGTCGGTGAAGGATTGTTGGCGTCCTCGGGACGTGTCGGACCGGACTGCATGCAACCGGTGATTGCGAAACCTGCCAGCAAGGCGGCCAGCGCCAGGCGCCTGGATGTGTGAGCCATTGGTGAATCCCCTTTGAATTGATTATTTGTGTTTTGAATCGATTTCCCAGACCAGCTTTTGCACGAGGCGTTGCACCATGCCGTCGAGGGTCAGACCGCCTTGCGCGCCCGATGACACACCCAGTACCGACGTCGATTTCGCCCCGACTTCCATTTTTTCCTCGGTATAGCCGGTCGCCACCTGTTCGGTGGTATTGGCGTCGAGAATCTTGTAGCGCATGCCGATGATCCAGACACCCGTTGATTCGCCCGTCTGGACAGACCCGACGCCGACGCCGGCCGCCGCGCTGCCACGCCCGCCGCCGAAGATGGAGATGACGTTGCCGATGGCGCGGCCGTCGAAACCTTCCTGCGCCTGCGCGACCTGCTCGGCCTTCAGCACATCGAACTTGACCACCCACTTGGTCGTCTTGAACTTGCCCTTCTGCAACTGCTTGCGCGCGGCATTCGGGTCGCCCATCGTGTAGGCCAGCTGGAATTCATGCAAGAGCGGGCCCATGTCGCTGCGCTCGAGGATGCCGAAGTTGGCCTTGCCGAGCTCGAGTTCGCCGAAGTCGGCGATGTTGTTCGAACTGTATTTTTGCGTGAAAGTGGCATTGTTGCTTTTGATCTCGCCCGGGATGACGACCAGCATCGGACCACGCTTACCGGCGTTGGCATACTGCACTTCCTTGTACATGCCCTTGTCGGCCATGGTGTTGGCCTTTTGCGAGGTGTCCGATCCGGCGGTCGCCGAGGGGTTTTCGAAAACGGGTTGGGCAAGAGCGGCAGATACCGAGAGGGCCAGCAGGCCGGCAAGCAGGGAGTATTTTTTCATGGCTGAGTCCTTGGTTTTTTTTCGGTGCAATAACCGTTTAGCAGCCGGCGCACAACGCCGTCAGCCTGTTCGTTGATGAGGGTTGCCGCCATGCCGACCGTGTCTCCCCCCGAGTAGGAATCTGAACTGGCGCTTGCTTCGGCAATGTAGCGGCCATCGGTGCCAACCAGCGTGAAGCCCATGTTGATGTAAACCTCGTTGATCCCGATCATCGGATTGATGCTGCGCCGTGAGCTGATGACGCCGCGCAGGGTCAGGCTGGCACCGTGCTTTTGCGCGGCTTGCAAGGCCGCATCGGGATCGTTGCGAAAGTGGGCGTCGATTTCGGCTTGCGCCACCTCCTTCCTGATTTCTTCCTGGCTCAGGGTGCGCATGCCGTATTTCTGCAGACGCCGGTCGATGCCCTGGAAGTGCATGCCGTAACGGCCCTGATCGGCATTGAAGCCACTGTTGCCGCGTTCGGCTACCAGCACCAGGACCTTTTCCTTTTGCAACCGCTCCTTGCAGGCAGCGGAAATGGCGGGCCCGCCCGCACCCGGGCGCGGCGCAGCAGCAGCCTTGTCCTTCGCTTCTTCTTCGGCAAAGCTGAAGGCGTGAGCCAGGAGCGGGGCACCCAAACCCAGCGCGAGGGCAATCAGGTGTGGACGGAAACGGGTCATCTTGAACACGGCAAGCCTCTGAAAACAGTACAAACGCAGATTCTGACAAATAAACCACTCTGCATCAATGCATAAGTGGCACCCATGCAGGAGCTTAGTTACCGTATCCAGAATATGAGCACTGCTTCTGGCAAAGCATGTAGTTGTAACCCCGCCTCTCACAGTCCTTCATGCATTTGTTATCCGTTACTGCCGGAAGTGGGCGTTGTTGTGGTTGGTTTTGCTGCATCTGGTCGAAGGCGGGGTTGCGTGGCAGGCCCGGTTGGTCGAGCATGCCCGGCGCGGCGCGGTTGTCGCACATGGCGACGCATTGGTTGCGGCCGTAACCCTGGCGGAAGCAGTTTTCCATGCAGGCATAGTCAGGCGTGGCATGGGAAACTGCCGTATTGGCCAGGCCGATCAGGCCAACGGCAAGCATCAGTAAGGTCTTCATGGCGAAACTCCTCTGACATGATTGGGGCAGTGTATAGGGTAGCCGACTTCACCTTGTTTGTGCTGTTGCTATTGACCCCAAGCACCAATGCAGTATGTTTGCGGTTTTTCCAAAACCATCCACCCGGGAGGAGTTATGAGCCAGACACGCGTCATTCTCGATGAATCCGAGATTCCAACACATTGGTACAACATTGCCGCCGATTTGAACAATCCGCCGGCTCCGCCGCTGGGCCCTGACGGCAAGCCGGTCGGCCCGGAACAAATGCTGGCAATCTTTCCCGGCCCGGTACTGGAGCAGGAAATGTCGGCGGAGCGCTGGATCAAGATTCCCGATGAGGTGCGCAAAATTTTCGCACTGTGGCGTCCGAGCCCGCTCTGCCGTGCCGAACGCCTGGAGCAGATGCTCGGTACGCCGTGCAAGATTTTCTACAAATACGAAGGTGTTTCGCCCGCCGGTTCG
>CAIYZZ010000529.1 GCA_903930805.1 uncultured Rhodocyclaceae bacterium
GAATTTTTGTCAATTATCAGGTCGGCACCTATCAATGAGCCATACCTCCGCCGGGTAGAATAACCGCTTTCGTGGGATTAGGGGAACCTACCCGGATGGCGTAGGTGACACCACCCGTTGCGGTGATGGCCTTGAATGCCTTGTGATGCGACAGTCTGCCCCCAGTTCACGACCCGCCACCTTAAGCCCCTCATCAAATTGGTAACCCGCCAGTGGACAAGATTATCAGCCTCGACAAGTTTCGCGTACCTATCGGCAATCAGGAAATCGAATTGCAACAGATCGAATCGGCGGCGGGCGGCATGTCACTCTTTCGCTTGCGCATTCGAGAACACTCGCGTTTTACCATTTTCGACATCGATGCGGTGACTGCCGGTCGCTGGGGCGAGTTGATGGCCACGTGGTCGAAGCAGCAGTTGGATGGAGCGAAGACGGGGCAATGACCTTGCTCCCGGCCAACGCGGTTGAGCAAGTTGTTGATCTGCAATTTTCCGTGCAGGGGCGGACTGTTCCTTTGGATTATGCCTCCGACCTCTGGGACGCATTGCGCCAGTTTGCGCCTTGGCTCGAAACCGATATGTTGGCGGGTGTCCACCCTCTGTCAGGGTTAAGTCCGGATGAAAACGGCAACTGGTATCTGTCGCGTCGCTCCCGGCTGACATTGCGCCTGGCACGTGACTGTGTGGTGGCTGCCCAGGCTCTGAGCGGGGCACGCCTGCAACTTGCGGGCTGCATGCTTGAAGTAGGGGCTGCCAAGCTGCGCGAGTTGTTGCATATGCCGGTGCTCTATTCTGCATTTGTCACCATGGGACCCGTTGATGAGAACGACTTCATGCAGGCTTGCCAGCAAGAATTGGCCGCCATGGATCTCGCACCGCGTCTGATTTGTGGCAAAGCCCAGCGTGCCAGCACACCACAAGGCACTCTCACCGGTTTCAGTCTGATGGTTTATGACCTGAATGCCGCTGCGACCGCAAGGCTGCAGCGGCAGGGCATTGGCGGAGAACGCAAACTCGGTTGCGGCATTTTTGTTCCCCACAAAACGATCTCTGCAGTGGGGGCGCTAGAATGAGCCACCCGTTCTTCCCGGAGTATTTGCCTCCGGTTTGATTACTTCGCTTTTCAGGAGCCCACCCTTTATGTCCGACAAACCCGCTGTGACCATCGACCTGTCAGGTCTGCCTTGCCCGGCACCGTTGCTGGGTGCCAAGAAAATCATCGACGACCTGCAGGCTGGCCAGACCATGTTGCTGATGTCCGATTGCCCGGGTTCGTCCGACGACCTCTCTGTCTGGTGCAAATACACCGGTAATGAACTGGTCAGCGATATCAAGCAGCCCGATGGCAAGACAGCCTATACCTTGCGGAAGGCCGGCAGAGCCAGTACGACGCCGATCGCCCATGTCACGCTAGACATGCGTGGTGTGTCCTGCCCCGGTCCGATCCTCGAAGCCAAGAAGTTGCTGGATGGCATGAAGGCCGGCGAGGTGCTGCAACTGGTGAGCGATTGCCCGGGTTCGGTGGATGACGTCGAGTCCTGGGGGCGTGCAGCTGCTATCGAACTTCTGGCTTCACTGCCGATGGCTAGGAATGCCCACGAGTTTTATCTGCGTAAGAAGTGATTTCCCAACCCCGTCACAAATTAGAGGAGGAGTCCATGAGCATTATCATCAACGGTGTCGAGAAGGAAGTGGACGATTACGGCTACTTATTTGAACCCGATTTCAGCGAAGAGGCCGTAGCAGCGTTTGCCGCCGCCGAAAATATCGAACTGACCGATCAGCACTGGAAGATCATTAACTACCTGCGCCAGAAATACCAGGAAGATGGTCATACGCCCAATGCGCGCAATCTGGTCAAGGGTCTGCAGGAAGAGGCCGACATGCCCGAGGCCGACAACAAGCTGATGTTCGACCTATTCCCCGATGGTGGTGCTGCCAAGCAGGCCTGTCGTGTGGGTGGCTTGCCTCAACCCAAGGGCAAGGGCGGCTACTAAGTCGTCGCAACGCAAAAGTCGGCGCTGGCGAGACGGCGGATGTTCTCCTGATGGCAGTACGCATTCGCTCGAGCTTCCATGCCAGCGGCCGACCGCGCACGATGGCAGAGCTGGCCGGTGCCGTGTCGGTGCTGGCGTGGAAACTTGCCGTCGAAGCCATCAATCGCATGCGCCAGGCCGACTACGACATCGACATCGGCCGACCATACTTCGATTTCATTTGCGAGTTCGTAGTCTTTCTGGCGCAAGCGGCCGACCGCATCGCTTATCGCGAGTTTGCCACGGAGCAGCGGATCGAGTTTACGACGGCACTCGCCAGACGCCTTTCCGAACTGCTGGTGGAAAATTTTGAGGATTTACTAGGCGATGCGATGCCCGCTGCAGCGCCAGGATATTTCCTTGACCTGTTTAATCGTCGTGGGGCGGATTACGCCGAGTTTGGTTACGACGAAAATGGCCCGGACTTCGGTTTCAAGCGTTATTTCGCCGCCTGTCTGCGGGAGGTCCTGCCCGCCAAGGATCAACTCTGGGTGGTCGATCAGGCCATGGATATCGAGTCGCCCGAAGCCTTGAAGGCGCTCGAAAAAACCTTGGCCGGGCTGTTTCATCTCGAGGCCAATAAAAGTCGGCGCCAGCGGGACGGTAGTTCGACGGGAGAGTAATCAAACATGTCCGGAATTTTCGATCTGCAGGATGTTGCTGCCTACGCCCACTGGCGCGAGCAGAAGCTCGATACCGCGCCGCGTCGCCTGGAGGATATCATTATCGAAATTGACGATCCGCGTCGGCTGAACCCGGTCGAGCGGCAGCGTCTGGTTGACCTTAATGCCAACTGCAATATGGCGGTGTATGTCAGCAAGACCGGTACC
>CAIYZZ010000530.1 GCA_903930805.1 uncultured Rhodocyclaceae bacterium
CTGGCCGATCAATGGCCGGACTTCGGGGATCAATCCGGCCCTTTTGGCACCAATCAGTACGCCGAGCGAGCCGATGACGTTAATACGGTTTATTTTCGCCACCTTGCGACCTCTCTTGTCGTCAATCAACAACCTATCCGCCCCAAGCTGCTTGTACAGCAACATGGCATCCGTCTCACCGGCATCAGCAAACGCATCAAGGTAAACGAAAGTACTGGTATCCACATTTCTGACCTTGCCTTGCAGATAGCCCGCAAGCTCGACGGCTTCGGGCTTTTCACTTTCTGTGGCCTCGCGATAGACAGTTTCTGGCACTAAAACCGTGCCGAAAAGAGCATCAAGCAGATGCAGACTTTCGCATGCGGACAGGGCGATCAGTGCCGAGCAATCGGCAATCAATATCATTACCTTGCGATACCCTGCAATTCCTCGATCAACTCTTGCTTGTCCATGTCGACCACGGGGATTTGGTTGTCCTTGCAGGCGCTCATGAAGTCGTAGATGTCGAGACCGGCGAGTTCAGCCGCCTTGCCTATGGTGACCTTGGCGCTTTTGAACAGCCACAAGGCATACGAAAGGCGAATGTCTCGCTTGATTTCATTAGCCTGCTGAAAAGCCACAAAGTCGTTGGGTAGTTCAACGGTAATTTGCATACTGATGCTCCTGAATTAACAGCGGACAGACCAAGACTGTTCGCGCGGCAATACCGTCACGTACTTGATGCGCCAAGGCGCGTTAGCAACGGGCGGAGGGACTATTCCAGCGGTGCCAAAGCTGCTGCTGATCGTTAGCATGGCGGAATCATAATCCATTCAGCGTCTGGCCGCCTACCCCCGCGCATCCAACCGTTCAAGCGTCCCCTGCCAATCAAGAATCTTTTGATCGGCAGTCATAATGGGAGCCTTCCGGTCTATGGCGGTTGCCACAATGAAGCGGTCGGCGGGATCGCGATGAAAATTTTCCAGTTGGCAAGACAGCAGGGCAATCCGCCCGTCCAGCGGAATTTCAACCAGGCCAGCCTGTAGCCAGTCGGCCCGCCATCGATCTACCGGCACGGGCAAGACAACACGCCCCCGCTCGGCCAGCATGGCAACTTCCCAGAAACTGATCGCACTTACCGCAACCGCGCCGGCACGCCAGGCGATCTCGATCTGACGACGCGCCTGCGCCCCCAGAACCGGGTCGTCGCGATCCATCCATAGCAGAGTGTGGGTATCCAGAATCACGCAGACACCTTCCAGAGATCGTCCTCAAGTGGCGCAATCACATCGCCATGAATTTCCAGCTTGGGGTGAAAGCCAAACGGCGATTCGATGCGCCCCCCGGAATACGGACGCAGTTCGGCAACCGGCTTGCCGTTCTTGGTAACGACCCATGTTTCACCCGTGGTAGCAACGGTATCCATGAGGGCGAGACATTTGGACTTGAACTCGGAGGCTTGAATGGTTTGCATAGATCTTTCCCTTAATGACCACTCTGACGACTATAGTCACCAGAATGGTCATCGTCAAGCACGCATGTGGAGCTAACGCCGTACCCGCTACGGGGCATTGCCGTCCCGCCAGCGCCGACTTTTCACATCCGTTATGGACGCAACCGAAGCGAATCGGGATAATCCCACTTTTTAAGAAAAGAGCTTCCGCATGACTGCACAAATCATCGACGGCAAGGCGCTGGCCGACACCGTCCGCGCCGAACTGGCCGAAAAAGCCGCCGCACTCAAGGCCACACAGGGCATCACGCCCTGTCTCGCCGTGATCCTCGTTGGTGAAGATCCGGCCTCCAGCGTCTATGTACGCAACAAGGTATCTGCTTGCGAAAAGGCCGGTTTCCGCTCGATCAGGGAAGTTTACCCTGCCAATGTCGAACCGATGGTGGTGTTGGGGAAGATTGCCGAGTTGAACGCCGACACGGATGTGCATGGCATTCTCGTGCAACTGCCGCTGCCCAAACAATTCGACACCGAAGCCGTGCTCGAAGCCATCGTGCCGGAAAAGGATGTCGATGGCTTCCATGCCGAGAACGTCGGTGCGCTGATGCAGGGCAATCCGCGCTTCATTCCCTGCACGCCCTACGGTGTGATGAAGATGCTGGAGTCGGCGAACATACCCCTGAAGGGCGCTGAGGCTGTTATCGTCGGCCGCAGCAATATCGTCGGCAAGCCGATGGCCATGCTGCTGCTGGCCAAGAGTTGCACCGTGACGGTCTGCCACTCGCAGTCGAAGGATCTGGCTTTTCACACTAGGCGAGCTGACATTTTGGTCGCTGCTGTGGGTCGTGCCAAGATGATCACCGGCGACATGATCAAACCCGGCGCAACGGTAATCGACGTCGGCATCAACCGTACCGCTGACGGCAAACTCTGCGGCGACGTGGATTTCGAGTCGGCCAAGGAAGTCGCCGGTGCCATCACCCCGGTACCGGGCGGTGTCGGCCCGATGACAATCACCATGCTGCTCGCCAATACCCTTGAAGCGGCGGAAAGGACGTTGAAATGAGCAAATTGCATCCCATCGTCGGCATTGTCATGGGTTCGGATTCGGATTGGCCGGTCATGAAGGTCTGTGCCGAAACGCTGAAACAATTTGGCATTCCTCATGAGTCCAAAGTGCTGTCGGCCCATCGCACGCCCGATGCGGCACTCGACTACGCCGCCACGGCGCAGAGCCGTGGCATGAAAGTATTGATCGGTGCGGCCGGCGGCGCGGCGCATCTGGCGGGTGTTCTGGCCGCCAAATCCGAGCTGCCCGTGCTGGCAGTACCGATGCCCTCCAAGCATCTCCAAGGCCTCGATTCACTGCTGGCCATGGTGCAGATGCCTGGCGGTATCCCGGTTGCCACCTTCGCGATTGGCGAGGCGGGCGCGATCAACGCCGCACTGTTCGCTGTCGCCATGCTGGCCCTCAACGATGCAACTCTGGCGAAGAAGCTGACAGATTTCCGCGTAGGTCAGACAGAAAAAGTGCTGTCCAAAACTCTGCCCGAGGTTTGATGGCAGAGCAGATCGAGCGTGCAGCCGGCCTGCTGCGCGAGGGCGAACTGGTCGCCTTTCCGACTGAGACGGTTTACGGCCTCGGTGCAGATGCGCGCAATCCGGCCGCCGTAGCGAAAATCTTCGCCGCCAAGGGGCGTCCGGCCGACCATCCGCTTATCGTCCATCTACCCGCTGCCGGGCATCTGGACCGCTGGGCGCGCGACATTCCCGAATCTGCGCATGCGCTGGCCAAAGCGTTCTGGCCCGGCCCGCTGACGCTGATTCTCAAGCGCCAGCCGGACGTAACCGATGCCATCACCGGCGGCCAAGACACCGTTGGCCTGCGCGTGCCGAACCACCCGTTGGCACTCGAGCTACTCCACAGCTTCGATAGCGGCATCGCCGCCCCTTCGGCCAATCGCTTCGGCCGCATCAGCCCGACCACCGCAGCGCATGTGCGCGACGACTTGGGCGATGCGGTTTCACTCATTCTCGACGGCGGTCCCTGTACGGTAGGTATCGAATCCACCATTGTCGACCTCAGCCGGCCACGCACTACCATCCTGCGTCCCGGCATGCTCTCGGCTATCGATATCGGCCGCGTGCTGGGGCGGGTTCCCGACGTGGCGGGCGATCTCCAATCCCCCCGCGTCTCGGGATCGCTGGCAGCCCACTACGCGCCGCGTACCCCGCTGGTGCTGATGCCGGACGATAGCCTGTCCATCGAACTGCGCAACGCTATTGTTGCCCAGGAGCGCGTGGCCGTGCTGGCGACCTTCCCGGCACCCTTCGAGATGCCGCAGGTGTTCTGGCACATCGCCCCCGCCGATCCGGCCGGTTTTGCCCACGATCTCTACGCCAACCTGCGCCGGCTCGATGCGCTCGGCTGTGACCGTATCGTCGTGCAGAAACCCACAGGACAAGCCTGGCTGGCCGTACTCGACCGCCTCAAGCGTGCGGCAGCTGGATCGGGGTCAAGATAGGCTAAGATTCGTCTCGACAAACCCGACACGGAGGAAATATCACGATGGCAACGATTCACAAGGAAGTCGCCGCACAGCAACCGCTCGCCACCCGCAAGGCACCGCAGGGCACCGGTTTCAGCCAGCCCAGCACCTTCACGCTGGTGCGCGCCGAATCTCCCGCGCTCTGTGTAATGACCGACCTCAAGCAGGTTTCGGCCGCCACCATCGGCCCCGATGCCACGCTGGCACAGGCCAACCAGACGATGATTTCGCGCGGTGTGCGCCTCCTGCTGGTGGTCAATCGCGACGACGAAGTGCTGGGGCTCATCACTTCGCGCGACACCCAGGGTGAAAAGCCGATTCAGTTGATTCAGGAGCGTGGCGGCAAGTTCACCGACCTGCTGGTCAGCGACCTGATGTGCCCGCGCGAACGAATCGATCTGATGGATACCACCGACGTGCTGCGCGCTACAGTCGGCGACATCGTCGCCACGCTCAAGCACCTGAAGCGCCAGCATGCGATGGTCGGCGAACACGACCCGGTCACCGGCCAGACGCGCATTCGCGGCATCTTCTCGGCCACCCAGATCGGGCGCCAGTTGGGCGCTGCCGTGCAGACCTTCGAAGTCAGCACGACCTTTTCCGAGATCGAAGGCCTGCTCGCTCAGGACAACGCCTGATCAGCCGGTCAGCCTGCGATAGATGTCCGCTACCTTGAGCGGCAGTTTTTTCACGTCATCCAATACCGTGTAGCTTGCCGGTCCGACCATGTGGCGCAGGTAATCCGCGCCATGGCGGTCGATGGTGATGCAGTAGCTTTTGATACCCTGCTCGCGCGCTTCCTGCAGCGCACGGCGTGTGTCCTCGATGCCATACTGGCCGCGATATTCGTCGCCGAAGTCGTCGGGGCGTCCGTCCGAGAGCGTTACCAGCAGCTTGTGGCGCGCCGGCTGTTTGGCGAGCAGATGGGTGAGGTGACGGATCGCCACGCCCATGCGCGTGTAGTCTTTGGCCTCAATGGCACCGATGCGCTCACGCACGGCATCGTCGTAGCGGTCGGCGAATGACTTGATGCGGTAAATGTCGCAACGCGTACGCGTCCAGCCGGAAAAACCATAGATGGCATAACTGTCGCCGAGCTTCTCGAGCGCCTCGCAGAGCATCACCAGCGTTTCGCGTTCGGCATCGTTGATCCAGCCCTTGGTCGAGCCGCTCATGTCGACCATGAACATGGCGGCCAGGCCGCGCTCGTTGCGCATGCGGCGGCAGAACAGGCGCGGGGAAGGCTCGGCACCGCTCTTGCGATCATTTACCGCCTCGACCAGCGCATCGAGGTCGATTTCCTCACCCTCCGGCTGCCGGCCAAGGATGCGATCCTCGCCGCGCACCGCCTCGAAACGCCGCTTCAGTTGCTGGATGAGCGGTGCGTAACGGCGCTTGACGTCGGCGACAAACTGGCCATCGCCCGCCGGCACGTCACTCACATAGACATGGCACCATTGGCGCCGGTAGGCGTTGCGGTGGTAGTCCCATTCGTCGTAACGGAAGTCGGCGTCACGCTCGCTCACCGCTTCGGGCAGGCCAAGATCCTTGCCGGTTGGCTGCCACGAGCCATCACCGGCCGCCGTCAGCGCTTCGGGCGGCAACTCGCCCAGGTCTTGCACCAGCGATTGTGCGGCAGCACGGGCATCCGGCGGCAAAGTGACGACATCGCCGTCGAGACGAATTTCCATCTCGCCACTATCTATTTTCAGCTCGGTGGTAATCGCGCCGGGGGCCGCCAGTTTCTTGCCTACCACACCTTTCAGCGCCCCCAGCGCCTTGCGCAGGATCTCGGTTTCGCGCGTGATGCGCTCGGCGCGCACGCGGCCAGCCACCGCCGGATCAAGCTGGCCGATAAAAGTCGGCGCTGGCGGGACGGCTCCCTGTGCCATGTAATGCACCAGCCAGTCGAGCGTGACGCGAATGTCAGCTTCTGGTGCCTGCAAAGCGGGCAAGGCCGCCGCCAGTTCGGCGGGCCAGGCACCACAGAAGGAGGTGAGCATTGCCCCGAGGCCCGGCAGGTCGCGGGCAATGCAGGCTGATAGCCGCACCGCTTCCAGCGCCGCCAACCAGTGCAAGGCCGCATCGCGATCAGACCAGGCGGTGAGCGCGCCTTCGAGGTCGACAGTGAAAGTGCCATAGCGCGTCTGCGCCCAAAGCTGCACGGCCAGCACCCTGTAGAGCGCACGGTTGTCATCGACGGCGGCAAAATGCGCAATGCGCTCGGGCAGAAAAATCGTCTCCGTATCCGTCCAGGGGTAAGTACCTGCTTTCAGCGCCAGGGGCCGCTCGGACAGCCCCTGCACAAAGCGACTCAGCCGCTGCTCGACTTCGCTAAAACGTGCAAACAGGCGTCCCTCGCGCAGGGCAACAAAGCCATCGATGTCGCGCAGACGTTCCACCGCCGGGCGCATACCTTCCTTGTCGAAGGTGTCGAGGCTGGCGAGCGCCCAGGCTTCGAAGTCAGGCATACCAATGCGCGCCAGTGCCTCGGGCGCCATCAAGGCAATCATGTGGCCAACGCCGGCATTCGTCTGCGCCGCCACCGCCACCCAGTGCAGCACCACATCCTGCTGGCTGCGCGGCAGCGCCTCGAGCGCAGCCGCGATGCGACCGGTCGAGCGGTGTGAAATCGAGGCGAACAGCAGCGTATCGAGCCTAGCCTCGATCTCGTGCTCGAAGAGGCGGCGCTCGGTCACTGCCTAGAACACAGCTCGCACTAAATCGTCAAGCGTCTGCGTCATCTCCGGGTCGTCAGTCAGCGCCCGCGCCACTGCCGCTGTGCTGGCTTCCACCGCTGTCATGCCGGCACCGATCAGTTGTGCGGCATGCACCAGCAGGCGTGTGCTGGCACCCTCGTCGAGGCCAGCCCCCTTGAGATTGCGCGTCAACTCGCCCAGCTTCACAAGTTGCTTAGCCCGCTCGAGGTCGATGCCGCCTTCGGTGGCGACAATCTGCGCCTCGACTGCGGCGTGCGGATAGTCGAATTCCAGTGCGATAAAACGTTGTCGCGTGCTCGGCTTGATCTCTTTCAGAACGCTCTGGTAACCCGGGTTGTAGGAGATCACCAGCATGAAGTCGGGCGGCGCGGGAATCAGCTCGCCGCGCTTGTCGACCGCCAGGGCGCGGCGCGTGTCAGCGAGTGGATGGATGACAACGGTGGTGTCCTTGCGTGCCTCGACAATTTCGTCGAGGTAACAGATCGCGCCGGCGCGCACGGCAGCCGTCAACGGGCCATCGAGCCAGACCGTGTCGTCGCCGACGATGAGATAGCGGCCGACCAGATCGGCAGTGGTCAGATCGTCATGGCAGGCGACCGTGACGAGCGGGCGCTTGAGCTTCCACGCCATGTATTCGACAAAGCGCGTCTTGCCACAACCGGTCGGGCCTTTCAGCAATACAGGCAGGCGCCGGCTGGCGGCAGCGGCGAAGATCGCCAGTTCGTTTCCCACCGGCTGATAGTAGGGTTCGGTCGTGAGCGTTTCGAGCTCAGGGGTAATGCTGCGGAAAGCGTTCAGGGTCATCGGTCGGACAATCGGTTTTCAAGGGAGGAGCGAAGTCTGAAACAGGCCATCAGAAGTGTCAATTGAGCAGATTGGGGTATCCTGCCGCCCCACCGCGCAACCCCGTCGGAGTGTGCTCAAATCCGGCCTTTCATCGAATCCAGTCTCATGCAAATAACCGTCGCCGCACTGATCGTCCGCTTCATGGAGCGCCTCGGCATCCGCCACATCTATGGCATGCCGGGTTCGCACATCCTGCCGGTCTATGATCGTCTCTACGATTCGACGATTAAAACCGTGCTGGTCAAGCATGAGCAGGGTGCGGCCTTCATGGCAGGGGGCGAGGCGCGCGCAGCGGGCGGCATCGGTGCCTGCATTGCCACGGCCGGCCCAGGTGCAACCAACCTGATCACCGGCATCGCCAACGCCTACGCTGACAAGCTACCCATCCTGATCATCACCGGCGAGACATCGACCTGCATCTTCGGCAAAGGCGGCCTGCAGGAAAGCTCGGGGGAAGGTGGCACGATCGATCAGGGCAGCTTGTTCAAGGGCATCACGCGTTATCACAAGATGGTCGAGCGCACCGACTACCTGCTTCAGCTGCTGCGGCAGACGGCGAAGATTCTGTTGTCCCCCAATCCGGGGCCGGTACTGCTCAGCTTTCCCTACAACATCCAGAAAGAACTCGTCGCGGAAAACCTGCTCGACGACATTCGTTTCGCACCCGAACCACAACCAATTTGCAATCGCTTCGCCGCGACGGCCGACATGGCACGCATGATCACGCTGGCCAAACATCCGGTCATCGTGGCAGGGTATGGCTGCTTCCTTGCCGGCGCGCAGGCGGCCCTGCAAGCCTTGAGCGCAGAGCGCCACATCCCCGTCACCACCACGCTCAAGGGCAAGGGACTAGTCGAGGAGGGCAACCCGCGCTCGCTCGGCTGCCTCGGCGTCACCTCCAACGGCGACGCCTACCGCTACATCGTCGAACATGCCGATCTGGTAATTTTTCTCGGCGCCGGCTTCAATGAACGCACCAGCTATCTCTGGGACGCCCGACTGCTGGCCGGCAAGCAGATCATCCAGGTCGACCATGACATCGAGCAACTCGAAAAAGTGTTCAAGGCGGATCTGGCGATTCACGGCGACATCCGCGCGGTGCTGGAGGATTTGCTGGTGAATATCGACACCAATGCCGCCGTCCCGCCAGCACCGACTTTCTCGCCCGCTGCGGTGCAACCGCATTTCGCCGTCATCGCACATTTATTCGACCGCCTCATCGCATGCCTGCCGCAGGGCGCGCAGATTTTCGACGACAACATCATTCTCGCGCAAAGCTACTTCACGGCCTCGCCGCGCCACCGCTATTACCCGAACTCGGGCATCTCCGCGCTCGGCCATGCCATCCCGGCTGCCATCGGCGCCCGCTGTGCCAGCGCCATGCCAACCTTCGCCCTCCTTGGCGACGGTGGTTTCCAGATGTGCGGCATGGAACTGATGACTGCCGTGAATTACCGGATTCCGCTCAATGTGGTGATGATCAACAACGGCACGCTGGGACTGATCCGCAAGAACCAGTTTCAGCTTTACCACGAGCGTTACATCGACTGCGATTTCGTCAATCCGGACTACGCCCTGCTCGCGCAATCCTTCGGTATCGCCCACTGGCGCGTCGAAACAACAGCAGACGTTGACACCGTCTGCGCGCGTGCCGACCTGTCCGGCGGCATCAATCTCATCGAAATTCTCTGGGACAAGCATGTCTTCCCTGCCTACCAAGCCAACCGCTGAGACGCCTGCGGGCGCAAACCATCGCTTCATCATCGTCATTCCGGTCGCCGACCGGCCACGCCATATCCAGGCCTGTCTCGATAGCCTGCGCAAGCTGCTACTGCGCTATCCCTACGCCGGCGAGATTGCTGTCCTCATCGCCGACGACAGCGCCGACGCCGCCCACATTGCGACGAATCGGGCCATCGCCGCCCGATATAGCGCCGCCAACCTTAACGTCATCCACTTCGGTCCGGACGAACAGTTTGCCCTGATCCAACCACTGTGGGAAACGCTGTCCAACGTCGTCGGCAATACGCCGCGCAAAAATTCGGCAAATTTTGGACATAAGGGCCAGGGCGCAATGCGCAACATTGCCTATCTGAAAGTCGCCGCGTTACTGAAAGATATGCCCGGCGAGAATGTACTGATCTGGTCGCTCGACAGCGACCAGGAATTTTGCGTCAAGGTCACCACCCCCGAGGGCGACAAGGATGTTTATGGCGTTGATTTCTTCAATTCTCTCGACGCCATTTTTTCCCGCACCGATGCACTGGTGCTGACTGGCAAGGTGGTCGGCGACCCGCCGGTTTCGCCCGCCGTCATGACCGGCAACTTTCTCGCGGATGTGATCGGCTTTCTGCAACAGATGACCGCCACCGCGCCTGCGAGCGCCTGCAGCCACCATCGGGCAGACACTCGGCACACCGGTGACGCGGCCTATCACGACATGGCCGACCTGTTCGGCTTCCAGACCGCCGCAGAGGCCTATCGCTTTCGCTGTCCACTGACCGGCCAGCACACCGCGTCAGACTGCTTCGCGCATTTCGCTGCCCGCCTCAATAGTTTCTTCTACGGCGAGCATCCGACGCGGGTCTCCTATTACGAAAACGCGGAGCTTTTCAGCACAGTTCAGGCGGCACGCACGGTGTATGCGGGCAATTACGTCTTCCGTCCTGAAGCACTCAAGTACTTCATCCCGTTTGCCAATCTGCGGCTGCGCATGTCCGGGCCGACACTCGGCCGCATGATGCGTACCGAACTCGGGACGCGCTTCGTTTCGGCCAACCTGCCGATGCTGCACAAGCGCACGCTGGCAAGCGGCGGACAAGCAGAATTCCGTCCCGGCATCGAGACGCAAACAGAATGCATCGACATGAGTGGCGAATTCGAGCGCCAGTTCTACGGCGATGTGATGCTGTTTTCCATCGAACGACTCAATGAATCACGCCGTCCCGCCAGCACCGATTTTTCTGAAATATTGGACAACGTGCGTAGCGCGATGCTTGAAAAATACAACACTCGGCAACAGCTCATTCTCGACAGGCTGAGTGAATTGGAAACACTGTTACACGCGCCAGCTGCATGGTGGGACCATGCAGCTGTCCATGCCGACGCATTCGAAAACTTCGCTAGCTTCGTCGCCAATATCAGGCACAACTTCGGCGAGAACACAGCGGGGCATACCCGTATCAACGCCGCCGGAAACTGGCAAAAGTGGCGCGCCGATTTGCTGGCGGCCATCGAGTGTTACCCTGCAGATCGCGCTGCGTGGGAGGCAGTTCTTTGCGCGCACTAAGAGCCTGGCTACATCGTCGCCAGCGCCCTGCGCGCTACGCCCTGCTCGATGTCCTGCTCGCCACCCAAGGCATGAGCCGCGCGCAAGTGCTGGCAAAGCAGCAGGGCGACCTGCAAGCCATCGTCCATTTCGCAGCCGCGCATACGGCGTATTACCACGACAAGTTCGGCGCTTTGCCCGCTGACTTCACGCCGAGCGACCTACCCATCCTGCACAAGGAAGATGTGGTCACGCACTTGATGGCCATGGTGGCCACTACCGCAGATTTACAGCAGGTCATGATCGGCCACACCGGCGGCTCCACGGGCAAACCGCTGGCCTTTTACTACGACGATGCCAAGCACGAACTCATGCGCGCCGGCATGATGCGCAGTTACTTGATGTCCGGCTGGCGGCCTGGAAAGAAGATTCTCAATTTCTGGGGCGCGCGTCAGGACACCCTCTCCGGCGGCGTATTCGGCAGCGCGGCAATGGACGACTTTATCGCCGCCGAGAAAACCATTCCCGCCCACGCTTACACCCCAAGCCAGTTGCAGCAGTGGGCCAGCTTCATCCGCAACTACCGTCCTGTCCTGCTGCAAGGCTACGCGTCGATCCTGACCGCATTGGCCCGGTACGTCATCAACAACAAGCTGACACTGCCAGACAGCCTGCTGGGCGTCTACTCGACCGCCGAGGTACTCGACGACGGGCAACGCGAGCTTATGGCGCATGCCTTCGGCTGCAAGGTATTCAACCAGTACGGCAGCCGCGAGATTCCCAACATCGCCTGCGAATGCCGCCACGGCAACATGCATGTCTTTACCGACATGGTTCATCTCGAGTCACTGGAAGGGCGGCTCATCGTCACATCGCTGACCAACCGCCTGATGCCGATGATCCGCTACGACATTGGCGACTCAGGCCAACTGAAGGAAGGCGACTGCGCTTGCGGCTCCCCATTTCCACTCATGGACATGGGCATGTGCCGGCAGAACGATCTGATCCGCACGCCCGGCGGAAAGCACGTCCATCCGGCCTACTTCAACGGCCTGCTATATGGTCTGACGCAGATCGAGAATTACCAGTTCATCCAGAACGAACCCGAAAAAATCACGCTGAACGTCGTGTCACGCACACCACTCGACCCAGCCGTGCTGGCAAGCCTAGAGAAAAATATTCGCCGCAATGTCGATGCACGTATGGCGCTCGAGCTCAGCTATGTACCAGAGATCGAGCGCACTGTTTCCGGCAAGCACCGCTTCGTGATCAGTACCGTTTAGTTATTTGAACAACTGCCGCCTTCAGGTTCAAAACCGAGGCCGGAATCTTCCTCGTTGAAGCCTTCCCACGCCATCTCCTCATCAAGCTTGGCGCGCTTCTCGGCCGCCTCCTTCTCGATCTCAACCTGGCGGGTACGCCAATGGTCTAGGCGCTCCTTGGCGGCTTCTTCGTTCAAGGCGATACTCTGTTCGCCGAACAGCACCTGCCTAAGGAAACGGAAAGAAAACTGCATCAACTCGACATCGTCACCTAGCACCAGCGTGCGCTCGTCATCGGTCATGGCGAAGAGTTTGGCGAAGGCCTCGCTCTCGACGAAGTTGCGGAAGGTATCGATGTCGTAACAGGCCATGAAGAACAACTGGCGACTCTTCAGCGAAGGCGCACCGATGGCGGGGCCGGTGGATTTCTTTTTCAGCACCAGTTGGCGCCAGCCACGTGCCAGTTCGTCGTACTCTTCTACACCCTGCTCCTTGCGATAGTCGGCGATGGTAAGACTGCGTGCCACTTCGTGGCCCTTGCAGTGCTCTTCCTTGACGATAGCGTAGGACTGGGTATCAGTGTATTCGTCCTGCCGGCGAATCGACAACAGGGCGACCGGGTAATAACGGCAAGCCGTCGGGCGATCCTCGTAAACACCGCAGCCTTCGGGCTTCATAAAGCGGCAGGCCGTGCCGCCTTCCACTGGACGGAGTTTGACGCCGGCCATGCCGTCCTTTTCCATTTCATAGGGAACAGTGTTTTCGCGCAGAAACTCGGTGGAACTGATTTCCAGCCGCTTCTTGAGGCGGACGATATCGTAAGGCGTCAGCGAGATGTCGATGTTGGCACAGCAGGCATTCCAGCAGCCGATGCCTTTGTGGCAGGAAAACTGGATGACATGGTCTTCACTCACCATGTTGGGAATAACCGGACTTTCGGCAAAGGGAATTTCTGGCTTGGACATGCGTGAGTAACCTCGTAACGACTATGGTTTGACCATTTGAAAATAGAACAGGCCGGAAGCCCTAGGGCTTCCGGCCAGCATGTTACAGCTTAAGCAAACAGGCGTGCTTAGTGCGGCGCAGCAGCCTTGAACAGCTTCGACTTGTCGATCAGGTCGATGTGGGCGCGCTTGAAGCAGGTCCACTTCTTGGACTTCTTGTCGTAGATCGAGTTAACGAAGCACTTCCAGTTTTCCTCATCGACGAAGTTCTTGTCGGTGCGATAGTAGAAGCCGGGGTAACGGCTCTCTTCGCGGAACTGAATGTGTTTCATGTGGGCTTCGGCCGTCAGGATGCGATGGTAGTTTTCCCAGGCGCGCAGCAGTTCGTGCAGATCCTTCGCACGCATCTTCTGGGCATCTTCCTTCAGCATTTCGAGCTTCTCTTCCGCAACCGCCAACATCTTGTCGTTAGTGGTGTAGTAGGTGGCCACACCGGCAACGTACTCGTCCATGATCTTCTGCAAACGCATCTGCAGCATCTTGGGCGTGATGTAGTTGGGGTTAACGTCGATAGCGGTCGAGTAGTCCTTGAACTCGAGGAAGGTACGTACCGGCTTCCAGATCGCATCGGCGATCTGTTCGACGGTTTCGTCAAGCTCGGGCTTCAGGTCGGCATTGTCCATGCAGTACTTGACCATGGCCTTGGCAGCCAGACGACCTTCGGCATGCGAACCGGATGAGAACTTGTGACCAGAAGCACCCACGCCGTCGCCGGCAGTGAACAGACCCTTGACGGTGGTCATGGAACGATAACCCCAGTTCCAGCCGGAAGGCAGGTGGGCAGGCACGCCAGCCTCTGTCTCGGTGGTCGGAGCGCCGACGTCGGTCGGGCCAGAAACCCAGATACCGCAGCAACCTGAGTGCGAACCGAGCAGGTAGGGCTCGGTCGGCATCAGCTCGGACATCTTTTTCTCGGGCTCGATGTTCTCGCCAACCCAGACGCCGCACTGACCGATACACATGTCAAGGAAATCTTCCCAGGCTTCGGCTTCGAGGTGCTTCACTTCCTTCGGCGACAGGGTCTCGCGCAGTTTGGCCAGCGCGGTGACGGTATCCATCCAGATCGGGCCGCGACCTTCCTTCATCTCTTTGAGCATCAGGTGGTTACGCAGGCAAGAAGCGGGAACGGCAGCCTGACCATAGGGCGGGTAGTCGTTCAGCATGTCCTTGTTCTTGGTCATGTAGTCTTCGCCGTAGGCATTCGCTGCACGGGCCTTGAACAGCAGGAACCAGGCGCCCACCGGGCCGTAACCGTCCTTGAAGCGGGCTGGCACGAAACGGTTTTCCATGAGCGTCAGCTCGGCGCCGGCTTCCGCCGCCATCGAGTAGGTGGAACCGGCGTTCCACACCGGGTACCAGGCGCGGCCCTGACCTTCGCCGACGGAGCGGGGACGGAACAGGTTGACGCAACCACCGGCAGCCAGCATGATGGCCTTGGCCTTGTAGATGTAGATCTTGTTCTCGCGCACCGAGAAACCGGCAGCGCCGGCGATGCGGGTCGGGTCGTTCTTGTCGTTGATCAGATGGACAACGAAAACCCGCTCCTGGATGCGATCCAGGCCCAGCGCCTTCTTGGCGGCTTCGGCAACAATCCACTTGTAGGATTCGCCGTTGATCATGATCTGCCACTTGCCCGAACGCACCGGCTGACCGCCGTCCTTCAGGGAGGGGATGCCTTCCTTGATAGCGTCAGCACCGTCGTGACGCACACCAGAGGCGTCGGTTTTCCAAATGGGCAGGCCCCACTCTTCAAACAGATGCACGGAGTCGTCGACGTTACGGCCGCAGTCGTAGGTCAGGTCGTCGCGGGTGATACCCATCAGGTCATTGGAGACCATTCGGGCGTAGTCGGCAGGATCCTGTTTGTCGCCGATGTAGGTGTTGATCGCGGACAGACCCATCGCCACGGCGCCTGAGCGATCCAGCGCAGCCTTGTCAACCAACTTGATCTTGAGTTCCTTGCCGGTCTCGGCCTTGAGTGCCTCGGCCCAGCGCATGATCTCGTATGCTGTACCGCAGCAGGCCATGCCGCCGCCGATCAGCAGAACGTCCAGTTCTTCCTGGACTACTTCCGGTTTGTCAAATGTACCAGCCATTTTTTATTCCTCGATTCGTTGAATTACTTGCGGATCAGTTCGGCGGGATTGCCAGCACGGAAACCACCCATGACTTCCTTGGTGAAGACGCCGTCGAGGGCTAGGTCAGCAATCTTTGGCATCGGCTTGCCACCAAACGGGTCGATGGAACCCTCTGCAGTGGTGCGGATCGGGAACTTGAAACGCTTGATGTTGCCGTTGCGGAACTTGATGGTCCACATGATGGAATCGGAACCGCGCAGGGGCTGCACGGAACCACCCAGCGGTACGACGTCGGCGTAGTGCCGGCACTCGATGGCGCCCTGCGGGCAAATCTTGACGCAGGAATAGCACTCCCAGCACTGCTCGGGCTCCTGGTTGAACGCCTTCATGGCGTGGCCGGTATCGGAAGCGTCCTTATCCAGTTTCATCAGGTCATGCGGGCAGATGTACATGCAGGCGGTCTTGTCTTGACCCTTGCAGCCATCGCATTTCTCGGTACGAACAAAGGTAGGCATTACTTACTCTCCTTGCTAGCTGACAATCCGCTGTTATTTTGATCAGCGGTCCATTTGATTTCCATGCCCTACCTTGGCCGGTGGCGTATCGCGATTTTGCTTCCGGCGGAGCACGGGTGTTTCAAATTCCTTATGAAGCGCCGTGAGGCTATCACCTCACGCGCAGCAGGATAATCCCGATTTTTGATTGGCGAATAAGCCGCGCCAATTGATTTCGCGAATCATTTGATCTAGATCAAACAGCCCGTTTTTCTGCACGCTGTCGTCGTCGTAACCAATTAGTCATTGACACATTCCAACAAATATATTTGATAGGGACGCCAATGGGCATATTGTATTTTGCTGGCTCCAAAATCAGACATTTACGGGAGGATCATCAGTGATAAAGCCACACGGTTCCGATCAACTCAACCCGCTGTTCGTGTATGACGATGCTCAACATCGCGCACTGGCACACGAAGCAGAGTCGCTGCCTTCGATGATGCTCTCCTCGGCCGCCGCTGCCAACGCGGTGATGATGGGCTCGGGTTACTTCAACCCGCTGACCGGCTATATGAATCTGGCCGACGCCCTCAGCGTGGCAGAACACATGAAGACCACCAGCGGCCTCTTCTGGCCAGTACCCGTCATGAATCTCACCAGCGACATCAGCGCCATCAAGGGCCATAAACGCATTGCGCTGCGCGACCCCAATGTCGAGGGGAACCCGGTCCTGGCCGTCATGGACGTGCAAGCGATCGAGGAAGTCAGCGAGGACCAGATGCGTCTCATGACCGAGAAGGTCTATCGAACGACGGATCCTGTACATCCCGGCGTGGCAGCATTCAATTCCGCCGGTCGCTACGCTGTTTCCGGCTCGATCAAGGTGTTGAGCTTCAGCTATTTCCAGAGCGAATTTCCGGATACCTTTCGCACCGCCGTCGAGATCCGCAACGAAATCGCCGAGCGCGGATGGAAAAAGGTGGTCGCGTTCCAAACCCGTAACCCGATGCACCGCGCGCACGAAGAACTCTGTCACATGGCCATGGATCGTTTGGGTGCCGATGGTCTCGTCATTCACATGTTGCTCGGCAAATTGAAGGAAGGGGATATCCCGGCGCCGGTGCGCGATGCGTGCATCCGCAAGATGGTTGAGCTGTACTTCAAACCCAACAGCGCGATGGTGACCGGTTATGGCTTCGACATGCTCTATGCCGGACCGCGCGAGGCAGTTCTGCATGCCGTCTTCCGCCAGAACATGGGTGCCACGCACTTCATCATTGGCCGCGACCACGCGGGCGTGGGTGACTATTACGGCCCCTTCGACGCTCAGGCCATTTTCGACGATGTACCCAAGGGCGCGCTACTGATCGAAATGTTCATGGCAGACAATACCGCCTGGTCAAAGAAACTCGGTAAGGTGGTGATGATGCGCGAGGCGCCCAATCACACCAAGGAAGACTTCATCACGCTGTCCGGCACCAAGGTACGCGAAATGCTCGGTCGTGGCGAAGCGCCTCCACCGGAGTTTTCTCGTCCTGAGGTAGCAAAAATTCTCTCGGCGTACTACCAGAGCTAAAACAAGGCATGATGGGCAAGCTGACTGCGGTGTTCCCACCGCGGTCAGCCGCGCCAGCCTAGCGCCGCTCTCGCTTCATCTCTTCCATCTTGCGCTGCTTCAATTCGTGCAGGCGCGCATCCACCTGCGACAACTCGTAAAAATCACCATCGCCGGCCTTGCGCGCCAGTTCGAGTTGCTCAATGGCGCCGTCAAGCTGTCCATCAGCCAGGTAAGACTCGGCCTGGGCACGGTGCTGCTGCATATTTTTTCCCATCATGGCGTAGGTTTTCGCCTGCAGGGCATACATTCGTGCATCGCCGGGCGTGAGCTGCAATTCCTTCTGCGTCAGCACCAACGCATCTGCCGTCTCGCCAGCGCCGACTTTTGCCTCGATCAATGCGTAGGTGATTGACCGCACATGCGGATAGCGTTGCGCCGCCGCACGCAAAAGCTGCAAGGCACCCACCACATCTTTCCGCTTCAGCCGCAATTGCGCCGCCAGCGTTTCAAGCAGTGGTGACTCGAGTTTCAAACGGCGCAGGGTCGCGAGCTCTGTCTCGGCTGCAGTAAGCTTGTTGTCGCGCAACAGTGCATGAGCATAGCCAAAACGCACATCGGTTTCGCGCGCATATTTCCCAGACGTCAACTGTGCTGAGAAATCTGCCACCGCATCACCCGGTGTGCCATCGTAAGCCTTCAGCTTGGCGCGCACCAAGCCAAATTCCACAGTGTCTGGCACTTGGCGATAAGCCCGCAGGGCGATGCGGTTTTCCATGTCGGTGATACGCTCGGTCGTCAGGGGGTGGGTGCGCAAATAACCTGGCGCATTGTTTTCATACAGTCGGCCAAATTGCAGCATGCGCTCGAAGAAGCTCGCCATGCCGCGGGTGTCGTAACCGGACTCATCCATCAGGTCGAGCCCCAGACGGTCGGCCTCGCGCTCAAAATCACGCGAATAGTTCAACTGATTCTGGATGACCGCCGCCTGGCCGGCCATCGCCGCACCGATGGCCACGTCCGGGTTACTGCGCGCCGCCAGCACCGCCACGGCCAGCGACAGCAGCGATGCCATCTGCGCTTGGCTCTGTTTCCCGAACAGGCGCACCAGATGGCTCTGCGTGACGTGAGAGATTTCATGCGCCAGCACGCCGGCAAGTTCCGATTCAGAACGCGCCGACAGAATCAGTCCGGAATGCACACCAATGTAACCGCCGGGCAAGGCGAAGGCATTCAGCATGGAATCCCGCACAACAAAAAACTCGAAGGGCTGGCGCGCGCCCTCGGCATGACCAGCCAAGCGCAGCCCCAACTGGTTGATGTAGCCCGCCACCTCGGGATCGTCGAGATATGCCGGATCACGGCGGATCTCCAGCATGATCCGCTCGCCCAGACGCCGCTCAGCGTGCTGCGAGAGCCCGCTACGCTCCAATTCACCCAGATCGGGCAAACCCTCGGCACGCGCCAGCGTACCCGGCAACAGCAGCATCACGATCAGCCACAGATATGCTCTCATGGCGATATGATACCGGCTCTGACTACCGCCCCCGCACGCGACAAGTGCAAGAAAATGTCACAAGACAAATCCGCCACTTCAGCGCTCACCCATTTCGATGCCGCCGGCCAAGCCCACATGGTCGATGTTGGCGCCAAGTCCGAAACAGCACGGTTGGCGCGCGCCACTGGTCGCATTCGCATGCAGCCTGCCACCTTTGAACTGATCCATTCCGGTTCGGCAAAGAAAGGCGATGTACTCGGCATCGCCCGCATCGCCGCCATTCAGTCCGCCAAACGCACCAGCGACCTGATCCCGCTCTGCCATCCGATCGCACTCACGCGCGTCGCCGTCGAGTTCGATCTCGACGCGGCGGCATCCACAATCACCTGCACCACCACTACCGAAACTTTCGGTCGCACCGGCGTCGAAATGGAAGCGCTGACCGCCTGCACCATCGGTTTGCTGACCATCTACGATATGGTTAAAGCAGTCGATCGCGGCATGGTCATCGAGGCGCTGCAACTGTTGGAAAAAGCCGGGGGGAAGTCTGGACACTGGGTGGCCAAACGCTGCTAGCACGCCGTCCCGCCAGCGCCGACTTTTCATCAAGCCGCCTCATCACCCTGCGCAAGGTGTACCCAGTCAACGATCTCGCTATCAGAGCGATAGCCAGACACTAACTCTTCCAGCATGTTCCGGATCGCTGGCACATCGTTCGCGTCCAGAGCGACACGCAAGGAATTCAGCTTGCCCTCCAATGCCAGCCAAGGCAGAAAGTCCTCGCGCGCCTTCATGATTCGCGGATGCGAGGTCGGCTCCGGGTTATCGCCGATCAGCAATTCCTCATAGAGCTTCTCGCCGGGGCGCAGGCCAGTGACTTGAATCTCGATGTCACCTTCCGGATTTTCCTCATCCCGCACCGTCAGGCCAGAAAGCTCCACCATGCGGCGTGCGAGATCGATAATCCTAACCGGCTCACCCATATCGAGCACGAAGACTTCCCCACCCTCATTTGCCAAACCGGCCATCGCCCCGGCCTGAATCACAAGTTGAGCTGCTTCGGGGATCGTCATGAAGAATCGTGTCACCTCCGGGTGGGTCAGCGTGACGGGACCACCATCCCTGATCTGCTGGCGGAACTTTGGCACGACCGAGCCGGAGGAACCGAGGACATTGCCAAACCGCACCATCGTAAATCTCGTATCAGGAGAGACCGTTGCAAGGGCCTGCAAGACCATCTCGGCCAAGCGCTTGCTCGCTCCCATGACGTTGGTCGGCCGTACCGCCTTATCGGTGCTGATCAAGACGAAATCGGCCACGCCCAGCGCTTGCGCAACCTTGGCGGTGGTGAGCGTGCCGAACACGTTGTTGCGGATGCCCTCGGCGGGATTGTGCTCGACCAAAGGCACATGCTTGTAAGCGGCTGCGTGATACACCGTCTGGGGCCGCCAGGTCACCATGATCTCGCGCATGCGCGCGGCATCACGCACCGATCCAAGCAAGGGAACCAGGCACGATCCATCCGCCATGTGGGCTAGCAGTTCCTGATGCAGGGCATATAGGGCGAACTCACTCTGTTCAACGAGCAACAGGCGTGCTGGATCGAGCTGCATGATCTGCCGGCACAGTTCGCTGCCAATCGAACCGCCCGCTCCGGTCACAAGTACCACCTTGTCACGAATATTTTTGCCAAGCAGAATGTGATTCGGCGGTACAGGTGTGCGCCCGAGCAGGTCCTCGATGTCTGGTTCGCGCAAATCAGAAATGCTCACCTTGCCCTGCGCCAGTTCTGCCACACCAGGCAAAGTTCGGACGGCGACACGCGCCTCACTCACCTTTTTCAGAATTTCACTGCGTCGCTGCCTGCTTGCTGAAGGGATAGCCAGCAACACATCACGGATCGCCAGCGACTCCACCAAGGCCGGCAAATCTTCCGGGGCATGAACTGGCAGGCCATTGATCAGATGCCCTTGCAGACGCACGTCGTCGTCGAGATAGCCAACTACGCGGAGTTCATGGCTGTTGGTCAGCGCCCCCGCCAGTTGCATGCCAGCGTGGCCTGCACCGTAGACCAAGGCCTTGGGCATTTCACTGCGATTGAGTATGTTGCGGTACAGTCCGCCGAGCC
>CAIYZZ010000531.1 GCA_903930805.1 uncultured Rhodocyclaceae bacterium
GCTTCTTCTCGATCCAGCAAACCTGCCCGAAGTGCCACGGCACCGGCCGTTTCATCGCCGACCCCTGCCCCACCTGCCAGGGTGGTGGTCGCGTCAAGCAGCACAAGACACTCTCGGTCAAGATTCCCTCTGGCATTGACGAGGGCGATCGCATCCGGCTTTCCGGCGAGGGCGAACCCGGCGTCAATGGCGGCCCGCCCGGCGACCTGTATGTGCAGATCCATCTCAAGGCGCACTCGGTATTCCAGCGTGACCACGACGACTTGCATTGCGAAATGCCCGTGAGTTTTACCGTCGCTGCCCTCGGCGGCGAAATCGAGATTCCCACCCTTGACGGCGTGGCGCGTCTCAAAGTCCCCACAGAGACACAGACCGGCAAGGTGTTCCGCCTGCGCGGCAAAGGCATCAAGGGCGTGCGCTCGATCGGCCATGGCGACCTGCTCTGCCACGTCGTCGTCGAAACTCCTGTGAGCCTCACTGATCGGCAGAAAGAACTGCTGCGCGAATTCGAATCCCTCAGCCAGGACAACGCCGCCACCCACAACCCGAAAGCGCAAAGCTGGATGGACAAGGTGAAAGAGTTCTTCGCCGGATAAAAAGCCGGCGCTAGATTTCGCATGAGCCCCCTGCTGCCCCTGCCGGCGCCCCCCAAGGTCGGCCAACGTCTTCCCCTGCCGGAACTCACGGCTTCCGCCGATGCGCTTGCCATCGCGCAACTGGCAACGACGAGCAGTGGCTTGCTCGCTGTCATCACGGCCAGCCCACTCGGAGCCCAACGCCTTGCCGAAGAAATTGTCTGGTTCGCACCAAACCTGCGCGTGCATCTGCTGCCCGACTGGGAAACCCTACCCTACGACCATTTTTCGCCACATCAGGATCTAATCTCGGAGCGGCTGGCAACGCTGTTCGCAGTCACCCAGGGGCAATGCGACGTACTGATCGTTGCCGCGTCGACGGCGGTCACCCGACTGGCACCACTCGCCTTCCTCGCCGCCCATACCTTCTTCATGAAAAAGGGCGATCGGATCAACCTTGACAAGCTGCGGGCACAGATGACGCTGGCCGGCTACCAGCACGTCACGCAAGTCGTCGCACCGGGCGAATACAGCGTGCGCGGCGGGCTGATCGATCTCTTCCCGATGGGCACACCCCTGCCCTACCGCATTGAACTGTTTGACGACGAGATCGAGACGCTGCGCAGCTTCGACGTCGATTCGCAACGCACGCTCTATCCCGTGCCGGAAATCCGTTTGCTGCCCGCTCGCGAAATGCCCGCCGGCGAGGCCGGGCGTACCACCTTCCGCCAGCGCTTTCGCGACAGCTTCGAGGGCGATGCGTCGCGTATCAGTCTTTACAAGGATGTCTCGAACGGCATTATGCCCGCCGGCATTGAGTACTACCTGCCCCTGTTCTTTGAGAAAACCGCAACGCTGTTTGACTATTTGCCCGCCGACACGAAACTGCTGTTGCATGGCAACGTACCGGCTGCGCTTGCCGAATTCTGGGCCGACCTGCAAACACGCCATAAGATGCTCGGCGGCGACCGTTCGCGGCCGGTGTTGCCGCCTGCCGAATTATTTTTGCGTGACGAGGATTTCTTCATTGCCGCAAATGGCTTTGCGCAATACCTCGCAAAAGTCGGCGCTGGCGGGACGGCAAACAAGTTGCCGAATGTGGCTGTCGACCGCAAGGCCGACGATCCACTTTCAGCATTGCGCGGTTTTTTCGACAACTTTTCCGGTCGTACGTTGTTACTCGCCGAATCCGCCGGCCGGCGCGAGACGCTGAACGAGTACCTCGCCGAACACGATCTCTCCGCAGCAATCTGCCCGGACTTCACCGCCTTCATGACCGGCGAAGCGCGGCTGATGCTCGCGACCGCGCCACTCTCTGGCGGTTTCCTGCTCGACAACTTCGCGGTCATCACCGAAAACGAACTTTACGCTGCCACCGCGCGCCCGCGTCACAAACGCTCGGATGCACGCAGGGCCAACCTCGAAGGCTGGCTGCGCGATCTTTCTGAACTGAAAATCAGCGATCCGGTGGTGCATGAGAGCCACGGCATCGGCCGCTATCTCGGCCTTGTTCATATGGATCTGGGTGAAGGGAATGAGGAATTCCTGCATCTCGAATACGCCAACGAGGCCAAACTCTATGTACCGGTCGCGCAACTCGAAGTCATCTCGCGCTACAGCGGCGTCGATCCCGAGGCGATTCTGCTGCACACGCTCGGTTCCGGCCAGTGGGACAAGGCGAAGCGGAAAGCGGCCGAACAGGTACGCGATACTGCCGCCGAACTCCTGCATCTCTACGCCCAGCGCGCCGCGCGCCAAGGCCACGAGTTTTCTTTCAAGACCCACGATCTGGAGGCCTTCGCCGCCGGTTTCGGCTTCGAGGAAACGCCTGACCAGATCGCCGCCATTGGCGCTGTCATCACCGACATGGTCTCGGGCAAGCCGATGGACCGCCTCATTTGCGGCGATGTCGGTTTTGGGAAAACAGAAGTGGCAATGCGCGCCACCTTTGTCGCCGTCGCCGACGGCAAGCAGGTCGCGGTGCTCTGCCCGACCACCCTGCTCGCCGAGCAGCACTACCAAAACTTCGCCGACCGCTTCGCCGACTGGCCGGTGAAGGTCGCCGAAATATCGCGCTTCAAGTCAAAGAAGGAACAGGACGAGGCGATCCAACTGCTCGGCCAGGGGAAAATCGACATCCTTATCGGCACCCATCGCCTGCTGCAAAAAGATGTGGGTTTTGACCGCCTCGGCCTTGTCATCATCGACGAGGAACACCGTTTTGGTGTGCGGCAGAAGGAGGCACTCAAAGCCCTGCGCGCCGAAGTCGACGTATTGACCCTTACCGCCACGCCCATCCCGCGCACCCTCGGCCTGTCGCTCGAAGGACTACGCGACTTCTCGGTGATCGCCACGCCACCGCAGAAACGCCTCGCCATCAAGACCTTTGTCCACAAGTGGTCGACCGGCCTGGTGCGCGAAGCCTGCCTGCGCGAGTTCAAGCGCGGCGGTCAGGTCTACTTCTTGCACAACGAAGTCGACACCATCGAGAACATGCGCGGGCGTCTCGAAAAATTGCTACCTGAAGCGCGCATCGTCATCGGCCACGGCCAGTTGCCGGAACGCGAACTCGAGCGCGTGATGCGCGAGTTTACGCAGCAGAAGCACAACCTGCTCTTGTGCTCAACCATCATCGAGACCGGCATCGACAACCCGCATGCCAACACCATCGTCATCAATCGTGCCGACAAGTTCGGCCTCGCGCAATTGCACCAGCTACGCGGTCGCGTCGGCCGCTCACACCATCAGGCCTACGCCTACCTGCTCACCGACGAAAATGCCAAACCCTCCGCCCAGGCGCAACGCCGGCTCGACGCTATCCAGGCGATGGAGGAACTCGGCTCCGGTTTCTTCCTTGCCATGCACGATCTGGAGATTCGCGGCGCCGGCGAAGTTCTGGGCGAAAACCAGTCGGGCGAAATCCACGAGATCGGCTTCGCCCTCTACACCAACATGCTAAACGCGGCGGTGCGCGCCCTCAAGAATGGCAAGGCGATTCCCGATCTGACCCAGCCACTCTCCGTCACCGCCGAGATCAACCTGCGCACCCCCGCCCTGCTACCCGATGCTTACTGCCCCGACGTTCATGAGCGGCTGACACTCTACAAACGCCTCGCCAACTGTGACAGCGAGGACGCGTTGCGAGCTATGCAGGAAGAACTGATCGACAGGTATGGCGAAATGCCGCCGCAGGCGCTGGCGCTGGTCGAAACCCACCGGCTGCGGCTCGCCGGCAAGCCGCTGGGCATCGCCAAGCTCGACGCCGGGCCGAACGCCATCCAGTTGCAGTTCGTCAAGAATCCGCCCATCGATCCGGCCAATATCATCAAGCTCATCCAGTCGGACCGCGCCTTCAAACTCGCCGGGCCGGACAAACTAAGCTGGCAGAAGGTAACCAGCACGTTCAAGGAGCGGGTAGTCGCGGTGAAGGAACTCTTCAAGCGCCTCAAGCCGTAAAAGTCGGTGCTGGCAACACGGCACCCGCTGCCTTCAGCCCATCGATACCCCTTGAGATGAAGCACCGGAGGGCGGATTCTGGCCAGGATATATACATATACCCATTGGCCGGTGCAACCCACAAACCGGCCTGTCGCATTGACTCGATCGAATTCTCAGATGCGATGCACGGGCAAAGTCATCCATCTCCGGCATCATGATGTCGAGCAAGATCAGATCGGGGGGCACCTGTGCTGCCAGCGATAAGCCCTGCTGGCCGGAGGTGGCGAATTGCAGATCATAATCGTCCGCCAAGGCAGCCCCTAGGGTCATCAGGTTGGAGGGGGTATCGTCGATGGCGAGGATGTGCTGCTTGGTTGGTTTCATGATCTTCCTGTGTTCCATCCCTGTGCCTGGGTAATTCGCCGCAGACGATCCAGGACGATGTCAAAACGCAAGTCGGACAGTGACTTGCCAGCTTCAGCGATTTCCTCTGCCACTGCGGTCTGTGCAACGCAGGCCTGCAACTCCTTGAAGCAGCCGATGGCATCGAACTTGTTCTCCGCCAGCAAGGGTATCGGCCTTGCCACCTTGCGTTCCATCGTCAAGCTCTGGTTCTTCGTGCCCGAGAGATTCCGAGGAGTGTATTCGGCTGGCAACGCACCTGCGATGCGGAGTGCGATGATTGGCGTCTGCTTTGCGGATGACGAGCGACGAATGAAGCAGTTCGTTCAGCTCAGTACTCAGCTGACGCATACCGACCCCAAGGCTGAATGCGGGGCACTCGCAATAGCCTTAGCGGCAAGATGCTCGATGTTGGGGCTGTCATTTGAAGAGTTCATCGAAGACGTCAAGCGTCTGATGGGAGATCACGGGCCAGCGGGTTCTGAACTGGTCGAGCTCGTGGAAAGAAGTCACTTGAGCGTTAGCCGAGGCGAAAGCACAGAATTGTTCGTCAAGACCCTGGGTTGCGCCAACGGTGTCTCTGGCTACATGTACCACAGCGTTCCAGCAGTGCTGCATGCTTGGCAGTCATACCCACTGGACTATGAACGTGCCGTCACAACAATCATTCGCTGTGGAGGCGATACAGATACGACTGCTGCGATGACTGGAGCCATTGTTGGGGCAGGTGTGGGCCAGGATGGCATTCCCAAGAGGTGGCTTGATGATCTCATTGAATGGCCGCGAACCGTCTCATGGATGGAAACCCTTGCGCGTAAAACTGCTGACACGCCAGCAATGCCAAACGTAGCACGAACGCATCCAGTCTCGGTGATTCAACTCTTTGCCCGGAACATAGCTTTTATCTTGCTGGTTCTCCTGCACGGCTTCCGCCGCCTCCTTCCACCGTATTAGTGACTCGCAACTCCGCTGACGCCAATGTGGCTATCGGCTAGTCATCGGCTAGTCATACTCGTCCACCCATTCACGCTTATCAAAGTCATAAGACCACATGTGGAATGCCACCATGGTGTTTGCATAATAGAACTTGGGCCGGTTCGAGTAATGGGGTATGACAAGCCTGGCCTTTAATTCCGCCGTGCTCATCCCGATTTCTTCCAGTCTGTCTGGATATCGCCCCTGCGTATCCCGGAACTGTTCGATTCTTTGCACGACCGAGTCGGCATAGGACCTGGCATCGTGATGGCGGAAAAGGTGAACTGACAGCACGGTTACAACCATCAAAGTCCAGATTCCGACCTTCAGTGACTGAATCTTGCGTCTGTCAGGATTTCGCACAATCACGACTAGACTATACGGTAGCCAGAATGCCATGGTGATCGCAACGAACATCAATCCGGTGGCCATCCCATGTACCGTAAACAAGGCCCCTAGTACGATGGCCGCAATCGTTGTATCCCGCACCGGATGCTTAGGCTTTGATTCTTCTTGAACTGTCATGGTTGCAGTGAAGGGTCTGACTCGTACTTTCTCCAACGGCCCCACTTTGGGTGATACAAGTACGAAACGATTCGGCCATCGTTCAATAGTTCATCAAACCGCCCATTGCATGACTCATACGACCGCCCGCATTCTGGGCAAATCCATCGGGTTCGCCTGCCAGTCTCGGCGAGGTCGGACGAACCAGCATACTTGTAGCCTATGTGATTGCATTTCCCGCAACGACAGGGCGGAAGGATCGGGCGCCAAAGCGACATGATCGCAAGCGTAATCATCAGGAGGAAGATCGGCAACATGGCCACGATCGCTCCATCTGTCAGTCCCCGAAATGTTCCGTATCCGGTCATGTTGCCGAGCAATGCACCTGTCGAGGCGCATAGGGTGACCCAGGCTGGATACAGGAATTCGAGTTTCATCTTTCCGACGGCACCCTGTTTTCGTGAGGTGCGAGAACTATTTTGGCAAGTGCGCGGAATATGGAGGCCAGAAACCGCGCAAACAACAGAAGAATTGGAAGGAGGAACACGAACATCTGGTTCAGACCGCGTGTTGCGAAGATCTGGCCGACTGGTTCGACATGATTCCCCGTCACTCGGTAACGGGTGACCAGGCTGTCCGAGTTGTAATAGTTCTCTGTTTCTATCAGTTGCGAATTGCCGTCGTCAGAAAGGATTTCCCCGCGTGGGAAGTCGTCCCCACCACCATCAC
>CAIYZZ010000532.1 GCA_903930805.1 uncultured Rhodocyclaceae bacterium
CGCTCACCGAAACTTCAGAGCAGACACCGTTCTCTCAGGTGATGGCATTCATGCATCAAACTGGCGAACAATTCACCATCGACCTACCGACAGATTGGTTGCAGGGCCGTACGGCCTATGGCGGCCTATCTGCTGCTGTATGTCTTGAAGCAACGCTGCGAAGCACTAAGGATTTGCCTCCACTCAGGTCGGCTCAGTTTTGCTTCATCGGTCCGGCCACAGGTGAATTGAAGATAAGCCCAAAGGTGCTGCGGCGTGGCAAATCTGCCGTGCATATTGGTGCCGAACTGGAGGGGGAAGCTGGTCTTGCGGTGCGTTCGAGCTTTTGCTTTGGAGTATCCAGAACCGCAGCTAATCCCCATCCTTTACCCGCGATGCCCCGTGTCACCGCTCCTGACACTTACCCGAGTTATTACACGTGGCAGAACCGCCCCAACTTCATGAAGCACTTTGATGGACGACTTGCAGCTGGTTCCCGACTGGGAAGTCCTGGTGAGCCGCCAGAAATGAGCGTGTGGCTCCGTCATCACAATGCAGGCGACGATTCCAGTCTCGTCAGATTGCTAGCGTTGGCTGATGCATTGCCTCCGGCCGCGTTAATCCTCTACGACGAGGTAATCCCAATCAGCACGATGATGTGGTCTATCGACATACTTCATCCGAATCCCACCACTTCCACGGGGTGGTGGCTTGCTGAATGTGTTGCACTGACCAATGAGCAAGGGTATTCGGTTCAGAATACAACCATCTGGAATGCGGACGGCCAACCGGTCCTAGTTGCGCGCCAGAATGTGGCGATATTTGGATGAGCGAATAGCTTGTTACATCAAGGTTGGCAATCTGATCGTCACCGGCCGTTCAACTGAGCTGGATTCGAAGCTTGCACATGCCGGTGGTCTGGCGTTCGAATTGAAAAGCGGCAGACCGCTTCGGGTCGCCTACCGCCGCTGCCCGGCAATATCTGGAGGTCCGCAACAGGTCTTGAACTGCCGTTGACCACGGCCAACCGACTGGCCGCTGATGACCGGTCCTTCTCCCTGTCGCCCGTCGTTCGATGAAATTCCGGCCAGCGTCAGCATTTCAAAAACTTGAAGCTACACAATCGACCCACTCCGGACGCACAGACCAACGTAGGTCGAACGACCGGTTTCGTCAGCAGGAGACATTCACACCTGCCGATAAGACTAACCTGGATCAGCCGGATGTCGTTCCATGTGCATTGGCGTATCGCGCTACCGCCTCGCACAGATCGTCCACCGTATTGGGTTTGTAGATCAGCTCACGCACACCAGCGGCAGGCGCCTTCTGCCGCAAGTCCTCTGTTATGTAGCCCGAAGCCAGAACCACCGGCAGATCGGAGCGGATTTCGCGTAGCGCACTTGCCACCGCCAGGCCAGACATGCCAGGCATGTTGAAATCCGTTACTACCAAGTCGAATTGATCGGGATTGGCCTGCGCTGCTGCAAGCGCTTCTCGTGGATCAGTGAAGCCGCTAACGCGGAATCCTTGGCGCTCGAGCAGGCGCTTCATTAGGAAGATGATGGCTTCTTCGTCATCTACGTACAGCACGTGTTTGCCCGCCCCGTCAACTGCCGCGGCACCCGCCTTGGGCGGTGCCGATTCCTCGACCGGCGCGTCGATCGCGGTGAAATAGATGCTGAATGCGCTTCCTTGCCCGGGGACGCTGTCGACGAAAATGTTCGCCTCATGCGACTTCACGATTCCGTGCACCACGGCGAGGCCGAGGCCCGTCCCCTTGCCCATCGGCTTCGTGGTGAAAAACGGTTCGAATATGTGCGAACGCGTGGCTTCGTCCATCCCCGGACCGCTGTCGCGCACAGTGAGGCAGGCGTAGCGCCCCGGCTTGAGTTCCACACGCGTTCCAGGCTCGGTTTGCATATCGGCGCAAAGGTTGATCTCGACCGTGCCTGGCCCGCCCTGGTCCTGAATCGCCTGAACCGCATTGCCGCAAAGGTTGAGTAGAACTTGCTTGACCTGCGTCGCATCGGCCATGACCGCCGGCGCATCCGGCTCGCAATTCACTTTCAGGCTGACCATCGCGGGGAGCGTAGCACGCACCAGACGCGCCGTTTCCACGACCACCAGGGCCAGCGATGTGGCCTTCCGGTCCAGTTGCTGGCGCCTGCCAAACGAAAGGATCTGCTGCACCAGATCCTTTGCCCGACGCCCTGCCTTGCCAATTTCATCCAGACTCACG
>CAIYZZ010000533.1 GCA_903930805.1 uncultured Rhodocyclaceae bacterium
CCGCCGAGCAGCATGCAGGCCTTGATGATCTGCACCCAGGTCGTCGCGGTCATGCCGCCGAACAACACGTACATCATCATGATGACGCCGACGAGAATCTCGGCCACCATGTAGTCGAGACCGAACAGAACCTTGATGAGTTGTCCGGCACCGACCATCTGCGCGATCATGTAGAAGGCGACCACCACCAGCGTGCCGGTCGCCGCGAAGGTGCGCAGCGGCGTCTGGGCAAAGCGGTAGGAGGCAACGTCGGCGAAGGTAAACTTGCCGAGGTTGCGCAGGCGGTCCGCCATCAGGAAGGTGTTGACGGGCCAGCCGACCAGCCAGCCGATCGAGAAGATCTGGCCGTCGAAGCCGTTGGCGAACACCAGGCCGGAAATGCCCAAAAAGGAGGCTGCCGACATGTAGTCGCCGGCAATCGCCAAGCCGTTCTGGAAGCCGGTGATGCCGCCACCGGCGGTGTAAAAGTCAGCTGCAGTCTTGGTCTTGGCGGCAGCCCACTTGGTGATCCAGAGGGTTAAGGCAACGAAGAGGCCGAACATGACGATAGCCGTCCAGTTGGTGGCCTGCTTGGCAGCCTGACCGAGATCGGGCCCTGCGGCAATAGCACCGCCGGCCAAGGCGAACAAGGCCAGGCCGCTGAGAATTTGCTTGATGGAAACGCTCACTTGGTGGCCTCCTTGATGATTTCTGTACGCTCGGTGTCAAATTCGCCGTTCGAACGATTAACGAAGATCCAGGTCAGGATGATGGTGAAGACAATCACGCCGACGCCGATGGGGATGCCGATGCTCATGACAGCGCCCGTGGCGACCTTCTGCGACAGAAACTCTTTGTTGTAGGCGACCAGCAGGATAAAACCATAGTAGGCAACCGCACCCAGAATGGTCATGACGATCGAGTAATTATTGCGTTTTTTGACAAACTCCCAGAACTTCGGATTTGACCGAATGCGTTCCGCAGTTTCTTGAGCCATATTGCCTCCTGAAGTCGAAAAAAGAAGTGACTGCCGATTTTATAAAAAGACGTTGGCGCGGCGAACTGTAGGCGCGGGGGCTTACAGGGATCTTACTAAAGGCGAATTTTTTCCCCGTACGACGAACGTTGGGAACGTCCTGCGCCTGCACCTATAATCCAGCGCCACTTTACTCTGCAGGAGCCGAAATGCCCAACGCCAATACCTTTCGCAGCATTTTCGGCTGGATGATGGGCTTTGTCGCCATGATCTGGGTGTGGGCCGTTGCGCTGATAATGGCCTGGCCCTGGGAAAAAAATCCCGCTTGGGAGCCTCAGCTCAAACTGGTCGCGACCTGCAAGGACAACGAGGCGTGCAGTGTCCCCTACGGCAAGCTTGCCGAGGCGAAAACGCAGGGGCTCTACTCTTCACTTCAGCCACCAGAGCCGATCGGCGAAGTAATGGAGAGCGATGCCTGGCTGCGCTGGCGCATGGAGACCGGTAAACCATGGCAGTTTGAGGTCACGAGTTCCTCATGGAACTTTGAAACGATAGTGCGCTACCGTCTCGATGGTGAAACACCGGTGCTGGTCGAATTCAAGCATTACGACACCAAGATTCTGCTCTACGCCATTCCGCTGGCGCTGATGATGGTAGGCGGCATGTTTCTACGCAGTCTGCGCGGCAGGTAGCTCCTCTGAGCGGGTATCATCGCCAGATCAGCAACCCGACGAGGCGAACCGTCATGCATACGTCTGCAACCCGCCAAATCCTTCTTGGCTTATGGCTTGCTCTGGCCGCCCTCACGACAAGCGCTCAGGAACTACCGCCGCTATCCATCGGGCAGACGCTTTACCTGCCCATCTACTCTCACCTTTACCATGGCGAGGTAAATCCCAAGACCGGCAAACCCTCGGAAACTCTCGTCTCCACCCACGTCAGCATCCGCAACACCGACATGAAGACGGCGCTCAAGGTCGCCAGCGCCCGTTACTACAACACCGAGGGCAAGTTGCTGCGCGAATTCATTTCTGCGCCGCAAACCATTCCGCCGCTGGGTACCTATGAGCTGTATATACCGCGTTCCGACTCATCGGGCGGCTCGGGCGCCAACTTCATCATCGACTGGAGCGCCGACAAGCCCATCAACCCGCCACTGCTTGAAGCCCTCCACGCCGATATCCGCGAGGCGCGCACGCTGTTGTTCGTCACTACCGCTCGACCGATCCAGACCCGCTAGCTGGTGCCGACGTATTTCAGCTACCGTCCATCAGGAACAGGGCCGACTCTAGCTCGAAGCGACCATGAGGTGAGGCCATGGCGATCAAGGTGTGGCCGGGTTGCAAGGTAAAATCGGCAGGCGGGTTGAAGACCCAGTCGCCACGCGTGCGCACCGCCAGCATCACGTAGCTGGCACCCTTGAGATTGAGCGCGCCTAAGGGCTGTGGCCTAAAGCTCGACGGCACGACGACCTCCTCGACACGCAACTTGTGTTCCGTACGCAGCATCTCATCGAGAAAGGAAACCACGTGTGGCCGGATCATCGCCGAGGCGATGCGCATGCCACCCGTGAAGTTGGGCGAGACGATGGCATCGGCACCCGCCTTCCTCATCTTCTCGACGTTGCGCAGATCGTTGCAGCGCGCCACGACGCGTACGCTGGGCGAGAGTTGCTTGGCGGTGAGAGCGATCATCAAGTTGCGGCTATCGTCGCCGGTGATGGCGAAAACGCCCTTCGCCTCCTGGATGTTGGCTTCGATGAGGATATCGTCATCGATAGCATCACCGTGAATGTAGAGCATGCCCGGCTTCTTTTCGGCATAAGTCTCCAGCAGATCGAGCTTTTCGTCGATGGCAATGTAATGCCGGTTGGTCGCTTCGAGCTCCTGGCCGACGTTGCGGCCGACCCTGCCGTAACCGCAAAGAATGAAATGCCCACGTACCTTCTTCATCATCTTGTCCATGCGCCGTCTCCGCATCGATTTGTCAAAATCGCTGGCCAGAACGATGGCCGTCACACTTGAAAAGAAATAGGTCATCACGGCGATGCCCGAGAAGGAGATCACCATGGTGAATATTTCGGCTTCCGGCCGCCGCCAGATCTCCACACCGGCACCGTAGCCAATCGTCGCCACCATCAGAAAAGTCTGATACAGCGCATCAAGCCAGCCGGTATCGGCGCCGCCCAGGTACTTGTAGCCGACCGTCCCAGCGGTCATGACCGTGGCAAAACCGAAAAACGCAAAAAGGATCGACAGTCGCGCGCGGTGATAGACCTCGCGAGTATTGCCGTCGGAAATCATGCGCAACCTTTATGGGAGTCTGGATAGCGGCAATTCTAGCTGATGAGCGTATTTCAGCAGGTATGATTCCGCCATCGTGCACCAGAACCTGTTCGTGATCATGTTGCTGCTGACCGTCGCTGTCGTTGCGCTGGCGGTGGCACGACGTTTTCACCTGCCGGCCATGCTCGCCTATCTTGTCGTCGGCATGCTACTTGGGCCGCATGGCTTGCGCGCTCTGGAAGAAAGCGATGCGGTCGATGCCATCGCCGAGTTCGGCGTAGTGTTCCTGATGTTTTCCATCGGGCTTGAGTTCAGCCTGCCAAAGCTGAAGGCCATGCGCCAGCTGGTGTTCGGTTTCGGCGCGACACAGATGGTCATTACCGCTGCAGGCGTCGGTGCAATCAGCTGGGCCGGCTATGGTGAGAACTGGCGTGCCGGGCTGGCCGTGGGCTTGGCGGTGGCGATGTCTTCCACCGCCATCGTCGCCAAGATGCTGTCGGAACGTTTTGAACTGCACTCGCGCTCGGGGCGCCAGACCATGGGCGTGCTACTGTTCCAGGACATCGCGGTGGTGCCCTGCCTGATCCTGCTTCCCGCCCTCGCCCAGCCAGGCGGCGAACTCGCGCACGCGCTGGCAATCGCTCTGGCGGAAGCTGCCGTGGCGCTGGCACTCCTGATCTGGGTCGGGCAAAAATGGATTCGCCGTCTCTATGACGCCGTCGCACGTTACCGCTCCGAAGAGCTCTTCGTGCTGGCGACCCTGTGGCTGGTCATCGGTTTGGCCTACGCTACTGGCCAAGCCGGCCTGTCGCTGGCGCTGGGTGCCTTCGTCGGCGGCATGCTGATTTCGGAAACCGTTTATCGCCACCAGGTCGAATCCGACATCCGCCCCTTCCGCGACATACTGCTCGGGCTGTTCTTCGTCACCGTCGGCATGATGCTCGACCTGGGTTTCGTCTTCAATAATGTACGCCGCCTGTTGCTGGCGGTATTACTGCTGGTGGCTGGCAAAGGGCTGGTCGTCCTGCTCCTCGCACTCGGGGCAAAAAGCCCCCTCAATGTCGCCCTGCGTACCGCCGCCCAACTCGCCCAGGCCGGCGAGTTCGGCCTGGTACTGATCGGCATGGCACATCAACTCAAACTGGTCGGCACGGACGTTTTTCAGGTGACGCTGACAGCCATGCTGATCTCGATGTTTATCGCGCCCTTTCTCATCGAACGGGCGGCGCGCCTGTCGGGACAGATGGCGCATGGTGATTGGGCGCACAAGGCCAAGGCAATCCACGACATCGCCGTTGCCGGCTTTGGCCTCGAAGGCCATGTCATTCTCTGCGGCTATGGTCGCACCGGCGGACGCATTGCCGAATTTCTCGCCGAAGAGCAGATTCCCTGTCTCGCCCTCGATATCGATCCCCAGCAACTGAAGCACACGGTACCCGCCGGCGGCAAACTGGTGTTCGGCAGTGCCGACCGCACCGAAGTTTTACAGGCGGCCGGCCTGGGGCGCGCCCGGGCACTGGTGGTGGCGTACCCGGACGTGCACTCGGCCGAACGCTTGATACGCAAGGTGCGCGAGAGCCGGCCCGACATTCCCATCGTGGTGCGGGCGCCCGACGAAGCTGACGTGCCCCGCCTGAAAGCCGCCGGGGCGACCGAAGTCATCCCCGAAGTTCTCGAAGGCAGCCTGATGATCGCCGCCGAAACCCTCACCCAGATAGGCATACCGATGGAACGCGCCATCGGCCGGGTGCGCAGCGCGCGTGCCAAACGTTATGCCTCGCTACGCGAGTACTATGTCTCGGCCGGTCAGGTAAAGCACCGGACCGACCAACCCCAATGAGTTCGCCCGACTGGCATGCGCTCGATCATGCCGACGCCCTCGCGCATCATGCCGTCGATGCAAGCAACGGGCTCTCCGATGATGAAGCTGCCCGGCGGCTGACGCGGTACGGCCCGAACCGGCCACCCGAACATCCGGGCAAGAGCGCCTGGGCGCGACTCGCCGATCAATTGCTCGTCCCGCTGGTTCTGGTACTGATCGCCGCTGGCCTTGTCACGGCATTTCTCGGCGAATGGGTGGATGCCGGCGTGATTCTTGGCGTCGTCGTCGTCAATGCCGCCATCGGCTACCTGCAGGAAGACAAGGCAGCAGCCGCGCTGGCGGCCTTGGCACGCAGCATGGCGACCGAAGTGACGGTGCTGCGTTCCGGCCAGCGCAAACGCATGGATGCCGTACATCTCGTCCCCGGCGACGTGGTGCATCTGGCGGCTGGCGACAAGGTACCGGCCGACCTGCGCCTGTTGCGCGGCAAGGAACTGCGCACCATTGAGGCGGCGCTCACCGGCGAATCGCTGCCCGTAGAGAAACACCCCCAACCTCTCCCCGCCGACACGCCACTAGCCGAACGCCGCAACATGACTTATGCCGGAACCGCAGTTGTGAGCGGCCAAGGATTGGGATTGGTGGTGGCGACTGGAGGCACCACCGAAACCGGTCGTATCTCAGAGCTGATTGCCAGCGCACCTGACCTCGCCACACCGCTCACGCGCAAGATGGCCGCCTTCGCCGGGGTGCTGTTGTGGGCGATCCTCGGCTTGGCGGCACTGACCTTCGCCATCGGCATCGTGCGCGGCGAAAGTGCCTTCGACATGTTCATGGCAGCCGTGGCGCTCGCCGTCGGCGCGATTCCCGAAGGTTTGCCAGCGGCCATCACCATCACGCTGGCCATCGGTGTTTCGCGCATGGCGAAGCGCCGCGCCATCGTGCGCCAGTTACCGGCGGTCGAAGCGCTGGGCAGCACTACGGTAATCTGCTCGGACAAGACCGGTACGCTGACCGAAAACGCCATGACCGTGCGGGCGCTCTGGGCGAACGGCACACTGTATGAAATTACCGGCAATGGCTATACGCCCGATGGCGAGCTGCGGCTCGACGACCAAAAAGTCGGCGCCAGCGAGACGGCAAGGGAGACATTACTGGCTGGGCTGCTTTGCAACGATGCCGACCTCATTCACGCCAAGGGCCAATGGCAAATCACTGGCGACCCGACCGAAGCCGCGCTGATCGTCGCGGCGAAAAAAATCGGGCTGGACGCAGCGGCGGTAACCAGGCTACTCCCGCGCATCGACGAACTGCCTTTCGATTCGGCACGCCAGACAATGGCGACGCTGCACGAAATAGAGGGAACGCGCGTGATCTATGCCAAGGGAGCGCTTGAAAAACTACTGCCCGCCTGCACCGCACTCGACGACGGCACGCACACCGCCATCGAAGCCGCTGCCATCCACTTGGCACGCCAGGGGCAGCGCGTGCTGGCGCTCTGTCGCCGTACCGCCAGCGCCGACTTTTTACAGGCAGAGGACATCACCACCGGCCTGAGCTTCCTCGGTCTGATCGGCATGATTGACCCGCCGCGCCCGCGCGCCATCACGGCAGTAAAGGCCTGTCACGCCGCCGGAATCAAGGTCAAGATGATCACCGGCGACCATGCCGACACAGCGCTGGCGATCGCCCGCCAATTGAACATCGTGGCGGCGGATGGCCACGCGCTGACCGGCCGGCAACTTGCCACCCTCGATGAGGCGGCGCTCACCAACGCCGTACGCACGGTGGATGTTTTCGCCCGCGTCGAGCCGGAACAGAAACTGCGTCTGGTGCGCGCCTTGCAAGCCAACGGGGAGATTGTCGCCATGACCGGCGACGGCGTAAATGACGCCCCGGCGCTCAAATCTGCCGACATCGGCATCGCCATGGGCCTGGGTGGCACCGAGGTTGCCAAGGAGGCGGCGGCAATGGTGCTCA
>CAIYZZ010000534.1 GCA_903930805.1 uncultured Rhodocyclaceae bacterium
GCCTTTCTTTGTCAAGGCTCGGCGCGCCATGCGGTTGCGTGGTTTGGTGCCGTAATAGCGGACCGCGTGGCGTGCAATCTGCATGCGCGCGAGCTTCCCGAAAAGCTGGCTGAAGTACTGGACTGGCTGGGAGCAAGTGTCTTGGTCCACGACGAAAGCTTGGCAGAACTCGCCGCCGCCGCGGTTTCGTATTCCACGCGCAGACCCAAGCGCATCTGCATAGGCAAGGACGCGTCGGCGACGACAAATTATGACCGGATAATGGAGACGGGCACGCGCTACGACGTTCTCGCGCATCTGCCGAACGAGGATAGCCTGGCGGCCATACTCCTGTCATCGGGTTCTACCGGAAAGCCGAAAGGGGTCATGCATTCGCATAGAACACTACTGGAAACTGCGAAAGCGGGGCAGCATGCGTTTGGGCAAGTAACTCCGCATGACGCGGTGATTATTCTGATGCAGCCCTCTTTCGCGGCCTGGTTGATTGTCGGGCTGCCCTACATCGGAGGCAAGGGGAAGCTGGTTTTTGGTAATCAATTTGTGCCGTCCAACTTCCTCGCGTTGATAGAGCGCGAGCGCATTACCATGGCGCCGCTGGTTCCGACGATGTGGCGCATGATCTTTCAGGAGGACACCACGAAATATGATTTGTCCTCGCTGCGGCTCGTTTCCATTTCCGGCGAGCCGCCGGCGCCGGATGACATTCGAAAGCTGGACGCGTTGATTTGCAAACAGATGACCAGCGTCTATTTCTCCAGCGAAGCCTGCACTGCGACCGGCGTTCATGCCTGGCGAAAAGACCTCCTCGACGACGGTAAAGCGGCCTCCAGCGGTCGTCCCGGAGTCGGTGTCGACTTGAAGATCATCGATCCGGCGGGCTCCTTCGACGATGAGCTCGCGCTGGAAGAGGTCGGTGAAATCGCGCTCTCCGGCCCGTCTTTGGCACTGGGCTACTGGAAGGATCCCGTTGGTACCGCCAGCCGGTTTCAGAACGGCTGGTGGCGCAGCGGCGATCTGGGCCGACTAGACCGGGATGGGTGTCTCAGTGTGATCGGACGCATCGACAACATCATCAACTCGGGGGGCATCAAGGTTTCCGGCGAGGAGATCGAACGTGCGCTGCTGAGCCACCCCGACGTCATTCAATGCGCGGTGGTAGGGCAATCCGACGAGAAATTCGGTCAGCGCATCGAGGCCTATCTGGTTTGCCTAAACGCACCGACCGGCGCTTCGATGGATGCGTTCTGTCGCGAGACGGCCCGGCTCGCGAGTTTCAAAGTGCCGAAGGCATTTCATTTCGTCGCTGCGCTGCCAACGGGCCCGACCGGAAAGCTGTACCGGCGTGCGCTGCGTCGCGAGTAGCGGCAGAAGATTTCACAAATATCACTCGTGGCCCAACGTTGATCAATTTTTCACCAGCAACTGATTGAAACGAAATCGATAAATCATGGATTTTTTTGGTCTCGATTTGAATCCTACCGCTAATGTTTGCCATCCTGCGAGGAATTCACTCGCAGGGGGTATAAATGAACGTAGGAAAAATGGTGTTCGCGCAGATCATGGAGCATCTGCCGCTTACGACGTTTCGTCGTTGTGTAGCGCGTTACGGGGGCGAGCACAAAGTCAAGACGTTCTCTTGCCTCGACCAGTACCTGTGTATGGCGTTCGCACAGCTTACCTATCGCGAGAGCCTGCGCGATCTCGAAGCGTGCCTGCGAGCGCAATCGAGCAAGCTCTATCACATGGGCATCCACGGCAACGTAGCCCGCAACACCCTGGCCAATGCGAACGCAGTGCGCGATTGGCGCGTCTACGCCGACTTGGCCCAGGCGCTTATTGGAATTGCTCGACGTCTTTATGCCGAGGAACCCTTTGGCATCGATCTGAAAGAGACGGTCTACGCCTTGGACGCGAGCACCATCGACCTGTGCCTGTCGGTGTTTTCTTGGGCGCCGTTTCGCTCGACCAAAGCAGCCATCAAGTTGCACACGCTCTTGGATCTGCGCGGCAACATCCCGACGTTCCTGCATATCAGCGACGGGAAAATGCACGATGTCAATGTCCTCGACCTGCTGGTAGCCGAACCCGGCGCCTTCTACATCATGGACCGAGGCTACATCGACTTCGAACGGCTCCATCGTCTTCACGAGGCGGGCAGCTTCTTCGTAACGCGCGCCAAATCCAATCTCAAGGCTGTGCGTCGATATTCCCACCCGGTCGACCGAAGCACGGGCTTGATTTGCGATCAGACCATCGTCCTCACCGGATTCTACTCGCGCCAGGACTTCGATACGCCACTGCGACGCATCAAATTCAAAGACCCCGAGACCGGCAAGCAGTTGGTATTCCTGACCAACAACTTCGCCTTGCCGGCAATCACCATCTGCGCACTCTACAAGTGCCGCTGGCAGGTGGAGCTGTTCTTCAAGTGGATCAAGCAGCATCTTCGTATCAAAGTCTTCTTCGGCACATCCGAGAACGCGGTCAAAACGCAAATCTGGATCGCAGTCTCAGTCTATGTGCTCGTCGCTATCGTCAAAAAACGGCTAAACCTCTCGGCAAGTCTCTATGAAATGCTACAGATCTTGAGCCTGACCATGTTCGAACGAATACCATTGGATCAGCTACTTACCAAAATGCACACCGACCAAAACATCCAGATTCCGCTCAACCAGTTGAATCTCTTCGATTAACGTTGGGACACTAGTGACATTGCATCTAATCTAATCGGCATTGGACTGATGTCTCACGGGCCAGTAGAATCCAATCTGTTTGTTGTCCGCAGCCGGGCGACGGCCATCTCCGGTCGGCGCGCGC
>CAIYZZ010000535.1 GCA_903930805.1 uncultured Rhodocyclaceae bacterium
AACGATCCCTGCACCTGCGGCAGCGGAAAAAAATATAAATACTGCCACGGAAAATTAAATTAACTTTTAATATCATAATGTTATAAATTTAACACGCGAACTTACACGCTGCGAACTTTGGCAAAAAGTAGCGCAAATGATTGGCACAAACTACGATTTTCTTAATTTAACTGTATTTATTCAATTGGTTAATTAAGCTGTCGCGGAGCGAAGAAAAGTCTGTCAAGCGTATTTTCTCCAGTGCGACGACATTAGCCGGGGCGCGGGCGACGAAACTTTCGGTGGATAGTTTCCTTTCTGCCTTGACGATTTCGCCCTCGATACGGGTGATCTCCTTGCCGAGTCGATCTTTTTCGGCGGCCACATCGATCTCGATCTTCAGCATCAAGCGGAAGTCACCGACAATCTGCACCGGCGCATCGGAGTCGGGCAAGGCGTCTGCTACCATGACTTCAGAAAACTTGCCGAGCGCAGCAAGGTAGGGTGCGAATGCGCTAAGTGCTGCCGTGTCGCCGGCACCTGCAAGCGGGACACGCTGGGCGGGGGAAATGTTCATCTCGCCACGCAGACTGCGGCAGGCTGTGACCAGCGACTTGAGTGTCGCCACCCAGGCTTCAGCGGTTTTGTCACAGCGCGCGAGATCCGCTACTGGATAGGCTTGCAACATTACGGTTGCCGTCCCCATGCTTGGCGGCGTGCCGTCTAACGCCGTCCCGCCAGCGCCGATTTTTTTGCGGCCGGCGACGGGTGCGACCTGTTGCCACAGTTCTTCGGTGATGAAAGGAATCAGCGGGTGGGCGAGGCGTAATACGGTTTCGAGCACGCGCACCAGCGTGCGGCGGGTGGCGCGTTGCTGGGCCGGCGTACCGTTCTGCAGTCGCACCTTGGCCAGTTCGACATACCAGTCACAGTATTCGTCCCAGACAAACTCGTAAATCGACTTGGCCAGAAGGTCGAAACGATAGTCGGTGAAGTGCTTGGCGACATCGGCTTCGACACGTTGCAGTAGGCTGACGATCCAGCGGTCGGCGGGTGAGAAGTCGAGGTATTTGCTTGTGCAGGCGGCTTTATTTTTGGTTTCCAGCCCGCAATCCTGATCGACGCAATTCATCAGCACATAGCGGCTGGCGTTCCACAGTTTGTTGCAGAAGTTGCGATAACCTTCGCAGCGCTGCATGTCGAACTTGATGTCGCGGCCGGGGCTGGCAAGGCTGAGGAAGGTGAAGCGCAGCGCGTCGGTGCCGACTCCGGTGATGCCGTTCGGGAACTCTTTGCGGGTGCGTTTCTCGATCTTCGCGGCGTCTTTCGGGTTCATCAGGCCGGTGGTGCGCTTCGCCACCAGTTCAGCAAGGCTTATTCCATCAATCAGGTCGATCGGGTCGAGCACGTTGCCCTTTGACTTGCTCATCTTCTGGCCTTCCGCATCGCGGATCAGACCATGCACATAGATGTCCTTGAATGGAATTTTGCCGGTGATGTGCTTGGTCATCATCACCATGCGCGCCACCCAGAAAAAGATGATGTCGAAGCCGGTGACCAGCACGGTCGAGGGCAGGTAAAGGTCAAGTGCCGGGTTTGATTTCGCTGGCCACTCGGGTGTCCAGTCGAGTGTCGAGAATGGCCACAGCGCCGAGGAGTACCAGGTGTCGAGCACATCCGGGTCGCGCGTGAGACCACCGGTGTAGCCGTCGGCGTGGGCCAGCACCAGCGCTTCGGCCTCGTCGTGCGCCACCCACCAGCGGCCATCGTCACTATACCAGGCGGGAATCTGGTGACCCCACCAGAGTTGGCGCGAGATGCACCAGTCCTGGATGTTGTTGAGCCATTGGTTGTAGGTATTCACCCAGTTTTCCGGCACGAACTTGATTTCGCCCGAGGCGACGCATTCCAGCGCCTTGCCGGCGATGCTCTTGCCATCGGAATTAGGGCCAGATGAGGGCTTGCTCATGGCGACGAACCACTGATCGGTAAGCATCGGTTCGATGACGGCATGGGTGCGATCGCCCCGTGGCACCATCAACTTGTGCGGTTTGGTCGTTACCAGTAGGCCCTGCGCTTCCAGATCGGCGACGATGGCCTTGCGTGCATCGTAGCGATCCAGGCCGCGATATTTCTCGGGGCCGTGTTCATTGATGCGTGCGTCAAGCGTGAGGATGGAGATCGGCGCCAGCCCGTGGCGATGGCCCACCTGCCAGTCGTTGAAGTCGTGTGCCGGCGTGATCTTGACGCAGCCGGTGCCGAATTCCTTGTCGACATAACTGTCGGCGATGATCGGGATGGTGCGATCACAGAGGGGTAGCTGGACGTGCTTGCCGATCAGGTGCTGGTAGCGTTCGTCATCGGGATTGACGGCGACAGCGACGTCACCCAGCAAGGTTTCCGGTCGCGTCGTGGCGACGGTGAGCGCACCCTTGCCCTCATTTTCCTCATTTGCAAACGGATAACTGATCTCCCACATGAAGCCATCTTCTTCCTCGCTGACGACTTCGAGGTCGGAGACGGCGGTGAGGAGCTTCGGATCCCAGTTCACCAGCCGCTTGCCGCGGTAGATCAAGCCCTCCTTGTGCAGACGCACGAAGGTTTCGGTGACGATCTTCGACAAACCGGCGTCCATGGTGAAGCGTTCGCGCGTCCAGTCGGGGGAGGTGCCGAGCCGGCGCATTTGTTGAGTGATGCTGCCGCCCGAAAACTCCTTCCACTCCCAGACTTTTTCGAGGAACTTCTCGCGGCCGAGCTCATGACGGCTGATGCCTTGTGCGTCGAGTTGGCGTTCGACGACGATTTGCGTGGCGATGCCGGCATGATCGGTGCCCGGCTGCCAGAGCGTATTGGCGCCGCGCATGCGGTGGTAGCGCGTCAGCGCATCCATGATGGCCTGGTTAAAGCCGTGGCCCATGTGCAGCGTGCCGGTGACGTTGGGCGGCGGCAGCAGAATGCAGAAGTTGTCCTTGGCTGGATTCTGGGTGGTATCCAGACCGGCGGCAAAGTAGCCGTTCGATTCCCAGACGGGATACCAGCGCCGCTCGATAGCGGCGGGCTCAAAGCTTTTGGCGAGTTCCATTTTTTAGTATCTCAAGCAAATTCGGTAGCAAGGTGTGGCGCGCTTTGGTGTCCAGTTCGGTGAGGATGTGCTGACTGGCGTTCGCCACGGCGGCCGGCAAGGTTTCAACCAGCCAAGCAGATAATTCGTCACGGATGTCGTTTTGCAGGGTGGCTAGAATTTCATTGATATTTTCCGGGGTGAGGCTGCCGGCATCGACAACCTCGGTCAGCATGGGGATCTCGACATCATCTGCGGCGGCGTATTCCTCTACAGGGCTATTGTCGTCTGCGCTGCGGGCGACAAAGCAGCGGTGGCGGCGCATCAGCGCATCGGCCTGGTCGATGACGTCGTCTTCGCTGGACATCATATGCCCCCGGAGATATCGCGGCTGTCAATGGCGTAACCGCGTTCCCGATAAAACTTGAAGCGCGCGCGCGCCGGCAGGCGGTCGGTATCTTCGGTGCTGACGATTTCGATGAGCTGCTCAAAGCGGGAAAAGGTCGGCGGCAGTGTATCGCTCAAGTTGAGCAGACAGGTTTCCTGTGGCGGATCATCCAGCCGATCGGTCAGCAGGATGGGGGTTTCGACAGCCAGCGGTGAATTGACGCGGCAGTGGGGTACGAAGGACAGCGCCGGCTGTGTCCAGAGCATACGATCGAGGCGTGTGGCTTGCCCCGCATCCGGCACATATACCAGTACCTGCCGGCGCTGGGCCCAAGCCTGTTGCAGCCAGTGCGCTGCCGACTGGATGCGGTCGGCAGCGCCGTGCAGAAACTCGATACGGGTCACTGCCGTCCCGCCAACGCCGACTTTCCGGCGGCAATTTTCTCACCGGCTCGGGCCAGCAGGAAATGGGTAAGCAACGGCACGGGGCGCCCGGTCGAACCTTTGTCCTTGCCGGACTTCCAGGCGGTGCCCGCGATATCAAGGTGTGCCCAGTTGTACTTCTTGGTGAAGCGCGACAGAAAACAGGCAGCCGTGATGGTTCCTGCGGCACGGCCACCAATGTTGCCCATGTCGGCAAAATTGCTCTTCAGCTGTTCCTGATAATCGTCGAGCAGGGGCATCTGCCAGGCACGATCCCAGCTGGCATGGCCGGCATCGAGCAGTTCGCGGGCCAGGCCGTCGTTGTTGGCCAGCAGGCCGCTGACGACGCCGCCCAGCGCGATCACGCAGGCGCCGGTGAGCGTGGCGACATCGACGACGCAATCCGGCTCGAAGCGTTCGGCATACGTCAGGGCATCGCAGAGGATCAGCCGACCTTCCGCATCGGTATTGAGAATCTCGATGGTTTGCCCCGACATCGAAGTGACGATATCGCCAGGACGCGTCGCAGCGCCGCCGGGCATGTTCTCGACGGTCGGTACCACAGCGATGATGTTGAGCGGCAACTTCATCAGGGCTGCGGCCTTGATGGCGGCGAGTACGCTGGCGGCACCCGACATGTCGTACTTCATCTCGTCCATTTCCGGCGCGGGTTTGAGCGAAATGCCGCCGGTGTCGAAAGTGACGCCCTTGCCGACTAGCACAATTGGTTTTTCGTCCGCCTTGCCGCCCTGGTACTTGACGACGATGAATTGGGGCGGCTGATGCGAACCCTTGGCGACGGCAAGCAGCGAATGCATGCCCAGCTTTTCCATCGCGGCTCGATCGAGTATCTCGGCCAGCAAGCCGTGTTCGCTGGCCAGTGCCCTTGCCTGATCTGCCAGATAGGTTGGCGTGCAGATGTTGCCAGGCAGGTTGGCCAGGTTTTTCATGAAATTCATGCTGACGGAGATCGCCTGGGCCTCGGCCAGCGCTTGCTCGGCGGCAGCCAGTTCGGTGCGCCGTTCGACGCAAAAAGTGAGCTTGCGCAGGGGGCGGCGTACTTCATCCTTCTTCGACTTCATCTGATCGAAGCGATAGAGCGTTTCCTCCGCCACCAGCACGGCTTGTCGGACGCGCCAGGCGACGTCGCGTTTCTTCACCGGCAGTTCGGTCAGGTAGATGGTGCCATCGAACCCCCCGGTCTCATTCAGTGTGCGCACAGTGGTGGTGATGGCAGCGCGGTATTCGTTTTCGCGGAATTCGCGTTCTTTGCCGAGACCGACGAGCAGGATGCGTTCAGCTTCGGTGCCCGGCACCTTGTGCAGCAGCAGCGTGCTGCCGGCCTTGCCTTCCATGTCGCCCCGTCGCAGCAGGTCTGACAGATAGCCGTGTGCGGCATTGTCGAGCAGTTCTGCCGGCAACGATGGCTTGCGGGATTCGAAGACCCCGACGACGACACAGGCGGTTCGCTGTTTTTCCGGGCTGCCGCTCTTTATGCTAAATTCCACTGTGCTCTCCTCCAGTTGGGGAAAACGTGAAGTTTAAGCAATTTTTACGTTTAATCTTCATTTCAACAGCAAATTCCAAATTTCCCCAAGACAGCCACAACGATGATTTTTCAGCGTGCCGCCCAGCGTGAATTTGCTCAGACTGCTGCGGCAGTTTTTGTCGCCCTGTTTGCGATCATGCTGACGACCCAACTCATTCGCCTGACGGGGCAGGCGGCAAAAGGCACCACGGCCCCCGAGGCGGTTGCCGCATTAATGGGGTTTGCGGCGCTCAACTACTTGCCTGTTTTGTTGTCGCTTACTCTGTTCGTTGCCATTCTGCTCTCCTTGTCACGGGCCTACCGCGACTCCGAAATGGCGATCTGGTTTTCTTCCGGCGTGCCACTCACTGCGTGGATACGGCCGGTGCTAGGCTTTGCCGCACCAGTCGTGCTGGCTATTGCAGTGCTGACCTTGTTTCTGACGCCGTGGTCCGCGACAAAACGTGACGAATACCAGAAGCGCATGGATAACCGGAGTGATGTGGCGCGGATGAGTCCGGGTGCCTTTCAGGAATCCGCCCAAGGTGACCGGGTTTATTTCGTCGAGTCCATTGCGAGTGTCGACGGCAAGGAGGACCATGTCAAAAATATATTCATCAACTCGGTGCAGCACGGTCGTCAGGGCGTGATTGTGGCCGCGCAAGGGCATACCGAGATGGCCGAAAATGGCGACAAATTCATCGTGTTGTCGCAAGGGCGTCGCTACGAAGGCGCGGCAGGCGCTGCGGAGCATCGTGTCATGGAGTTTCAACACTATTCCATTCGTATGGAAACGGCAGAAAATCTCGGCATCGATCAGTCGGCGAAGAATCTTTCCACTTTGGATCTTCTGCGTGATCGGACCGCTATCAACAAGAGCGAACTACTTTGGCGGCTTGGCGTGCCGATCTCGGCATTGACCCTGGCATTACTGGCCATTCCGCTTTCTTTCGTCAATCCACGGGCGGGGCGTACAAATAATCTGATCTTCGCACTGCTGACTTTCATGATTTACAGTAATTTGCTCTCCGTCAGCAAGGCTTGGGTAGCCCAGGGACGCCTGCCTTTCGAAATTGGCGTTTGGGCTGTCCATCTGCTGATGTGTGTCACCCTGATCATCCTTTTCTGGAAGCGTCTGGCGGTATTTTCGGTGTGGCGGCGGGTATGGCGCTGAAGGTCTATGAGCGTCATCTGGCGCGTGAAATCTATGGTGCCACCTTGCTCGTGCTGGCAGCCTTTCTTGCGCTGTTCGCCTTTTTTGACCTTATCCATGAACTGGAAAGTGTCGGCAAGGGAGGCTACGAACTGCATCACGCGCTGGGTTATGTTGCCTTGACCCTGCCCGGCCGAACCCACGAGATTCTTCCGATCGCCGTATTGATCGGTACCCTCTATGCGCTGACCTTGCTGGCCCGGCACTCGGAGATTACCGTGCTGCGTACCTCGGGGCTGCCGACAAGAGACCTGCTTCTGACGTTGGGAAAGATCGGTTCTGCCTTTGTGATACTAACCTTTGTGTTCGGCGAGTTCATCGTGCCGCCTGCCGAGCGTGCGGCACAGAAAATGCGGCTCACCGCCATGAGTCGCTTGGTGGCACAGGAATTTCGTTCTGGTCTGTGGGTGAAGGACGGCCTCTCGTTCATCAACGTGCGCGATGTCCTGCCGGATACCAGTCTGCGCGGCGTGCGGGTGTATGCCTTCGATGAAAATTACCACCTGCAGTCAATCAGCGAGGCGGAGAATGGTCGTTATGTGCCGCCCGGGTACTGGCAGTTGAGCAACGTGGCGCAGACTGTATTCGAGGACGAGCGAGCCCGCGTGTTGCATCATGATGAGGTGAAATGGGAGTCGGCACTCAATCCGGATATTCTGTCAGTCTTGCTGGTAGTGCCGGAACGCATGTCGATCATCAGTCTTTATCAGTACATCCAGCACTTGAGCGACAACCGGCAAAAAACGCAACGTTACGAAATCGCGTTGTGGAAAAAGTTGATTTACCCGCTGGCGACGCTGGTGATGATGGCCTTGGCATTGCCCTTCGCTTATACCCATGACCGCATGAGTGCAGTAAGCGTCAAGGTATTTACCGGGGTCATGCTCGGCATTCTGTTTCACATGTTGAACGGTCTGTTCTCCCACCTCGGGATGATCAACAACTGGCGACCGCTGTTCTCCGCCATGACGCCCAGCGTCATGTTTCTGCTGGCGGCAGGCTCGATGTTGTGGTGGGTAGAGCGACGATGATGCAGGTGCCGGCAAGTCGGTCGTGCAGGAATTGTCGGTCTCTGTCGAACAACGCCCAGAGCAGACCTGTACCAAAAAATAGCAGACTCGGCCAACTCAGCAAATAGCGCAACAACAGCTGACCCCGGTCTGGTGGCGCACCAGCGACATCGACGAGCTTTAACTTCCAGGTTTTCATGGCCAGTGTTTGTCTACCATGGCCCCAATGCCAGACAAAATAGGCGCCCATTACCAGAAAGACATATGTGACCTGCAGCGGGCTAGGCAACACCACCCCCCATGCCATGAGCAGCGCCAGAGGTAGCACGACGCAGACCGCCAGCACGCCGACCAGCAGCAGTGTTTCGTAGAATATGCTGGCCAGACGCCGCCAAAAACCTGCGAGGGGGATGCTGGTTGCGCGCAAGGCCGGTTCAATCCTTGGGGGCGGGGGGCTGGTTGCTCGTCTTGGGTACCAGGGTGCTTTGCGGAGGTGGTTTAAGCGGCGACAGTGGCGAGTGGGGCGTGCCACTGGTGGTGAGGAGGTTCTTGTTATTTTCCGGGGACACGGCAAGCGGTGGCCTGGTTGGCGTCTTCAGTGGTGGCCGGCGGCCGGCCTCCACCTT
>CAIYZZ010000536.1 GCA_903930805.1 uncultured Rhodocyclaceae bacterium
ACCGACCTCGAAATTGCGCTTGGCCGATTCAAGCTGCTCGGCGATGGCGATTTTTTGCGCTTGTGCGGTAGCCAGCGTTTCCTGTGCCAGCAGCACATCGAAATAGGCCTGCGTGGCGCGGACGATCAGATCCTGCCCGGCCTGGATAAATTGAATTTCCGACAGGGCAGCAGAAATCTCGGCCTGCTTGTAACCGACCCAGTTCTGCCAGCGGAACAACGGTTGGGAAAGCGCCACGCTCCAGCCATTGCTGTTGTATTCCGCGTTGCGAGTCACTGCGCCGGCAAGTCGGGACCTGGCTTCGATATCGTTCCAGGTAGTGTTGCTGGAAAGGCCGATAGTCGGCAGCAAGCCGGCACGCCCCTGCGGCAGCTTTTCGATGCCGGCATCGCGTGTCGCACGTGCGGCGGCATATTGGGCATCGAAACCGACCGTATCGCGATAAACCTGCAACAGATCGGTGGCCTGGACGCCGCAGGCGCTCCCCGCGAAGACAAGTACGATGAGAGTTTTCAGGGCTAGCTTCATGCGGGACTCCAATTGGGGGGCGGTAAGCTCAGTAGGTGGGCGCGGCGGTATCGACATCACGCGACCATGCGGCCATGCCACCATACAAGTTAAGGACATCTCTGAAACCCTGTTGCTCCAGAAACATTGCTACTTGGTAGCTGCGCGCACCATGATGGCAGATCACAACGGTTTCGGTATCGCGCGGCAACTCGAGGTAGCGCGCCGGAATCGAGCGCATGGGTACCAGTTTGGCGCCGGGAATGCGTACGACATCGAATTCCCAAGGCTCACGTACGTCGATGAGCGTTGGCAGCGGGCGACTTGCGTCATCGAGCCATTCCTTGAGTTGGGTGGCGGACAGCTGCTTCATCAGAAAGAGAAATTGTTCGCCGTCTCGGCACCCAGCAAGAGGGGCACCATCGTTTCGATCAGATCGACGCTGACAAAGACATCCTCAGTCTGGCGGGTGATCTGGCGCAGGACCATGAGCGGAGCCATATCCACGGGGGCGACAAAGGCAAGCAAGCGGCCACCGACCTTCAGTTGGGCGAGTAGCGCGGCGGGTACTTCAGCAATACCACCCGAGAGCAGGATGACATCGAAAGGCGCCTGCGCGTGCAGGCCGACCAGGCCATCGCCGACTTCGACGCTGACATTCGCCACGCCATCGTTGTTCAGATTATTGCGGGCCTGAGCGACAAGCTTTGGATCGATCTCGACCGTCCACACCTGTTGTGCCTGTTCGGCCATCAGTGCCGCCATGTGACCGGAGCCGGTGCCGACTTCGAGCACGCGGTCAGTGCGCTGCAGGTTCATCGTCCCAAGGAGGCGAGCCTCGAGCTTGGGCGTCAGCATCGTTGCATTGTCATCGAGCGGAATGGCGATGTCGGCGAAGGCCAGGGCACGGTAGGCGGCAGGCACATAATTCTCGCGCCGGTCGGCATACAGCAGGTCGACCATCGAAGATGTCAGCGCCTCCGAGGTACGCAACTGCTGTTGGATCATGTGGTGACGGGCTAGTTCATAGTTCATGGCTTTGCTCTCAAAATTGGGGCAGGGATGAATAAGGCAAGTAGCGGCATTTTACGCCGGCTCCTTGACCCGGTACCACGCCGCGTAAAGGGCGGGCAGAAACAGCAGGGTAAGCGCCGTGGCGACAATCAGCCCACCCATGATGGCGACCGCCATCGGCCCCCAGAATATCTGCCGGGAAAGCGGGATCATCGCCAGCACGGCGGCGGCGGCAGTGAGCATGATGGGGCGGAAGCGCCGCACCGCAGAGCCAACGATGGCCTCCCAAGTGCTTTTGCCGGCTTTTTCGTCCTGTTCGATCTGGTCGAGCAGGATCACCGAATTACGCAGGATCATGCCCAGGAGCGCGATGATGCCGAGGTTGGCGACGAAACCGAAGGGCTTGCCGAAGGCCATCAGCGCCAGCGCTACGCCGATCAGGCCGAGCGGTGCGGTAAGGAGCGCCATGATGGTGCGGCGTATGCTTTGTAGCTGGATCATCAGGAGCGTGATGACGGCAACGAGCATCAGGGGCATGACGGCCTTCAGGGCACCCTCGTTCCTCGCTGATTCCTCGATGGTGCCGCCGATCTCGACACGATAGCCCGGCGGCAGGTGGGCGCGGATGTCGGCCAGTTGGGCATCGATTTGTGTGGAAACCGTCGGGCCGGTGACCGTGTCGTTGGCCAGGTCGGCACGAATCTGGATGGTCGGCAGGCGGTCACGCCGCCAGATGATGCCTTCCTCCAGCACGGGCTTGAGCTTCGCCACTTGCGCCAGCGGTATCCACTTGCCGCCCGCGACGGGCATGGGCAGGTCGACCAGCCGGTCGAGGCTGCCACGTTCGTCGCCGCCGGCGCGCCAGACGATGTCGATCAGCTGGTCGCCTTCACGGTACTGCGTCAGGGTAGCACCGACCTGATGCGCCTGCAGTGCCTGTGCCACATCCTGGCTGGAGATGCCGAGGGCGCGGGCGCGATCCTGGTCGATTTCAACCTTCACGCTCTTGGACTTCTCGTTCCAGTCCAGATGCACGTTCTGCGTGTTGGCATTGCCGCGCATCACTACCGCCACCGCACCGGCAATGCCGCGCAAGGTCTCGACGTTTTCACCGATAGCACGGAATACCACCGGATAGCCCACCGGCGGCCCGTTTTCGAGCCGCAGCACGCGGGCGCGCAAATGGCTCCAGGAACCGTCCGCCGACTCGAAAGCGGCAGTGAGGCGGGCCTTGACCGCTTCGCGCTCCTCGAAGCCCTTGGTGACGATGACCAGTTGGCCGAAGTTGTCGTTAAACAGCTGCTGGTCGAGTGGCAAATAGAAGCGCGGCGCACCGTTGCCGATATAGGACGCGTAGTTTGCCACCTTGGCATCGCCGGCGAGCAGCGCCTCGACGCGCTTCACCTCCGTCTCGGTCGCCTTGATCGAGCTGCCTTGCGGCAACCACAGGTCGACCATCAATTCGGCGCGACTGGAGGGCGGAAAAAACTGTTTCTGCACGCCGGTATTGAAGGCCACGATGCCAAGCACGAAAGCCACGACCGTCAGGGAAATCACCGTCCAGCGCCGCCGCAGACACCATTCGACAAGGGCGCGAAAGCGCAGGTAAAAAGACGTGCCATAGGGATCGCCGTGATGTTCCGCACCATATTTTTTCAGTGCGGCCTCGTCCAGCAGGCGATAGCCCAGATAGGGCGTGAAGACCACGGCGACCAGCCAGGAGGTCAGCAGTGCGATGGTGGTAACCGAAAAAATTGCACCCGCATATTCGCCGGCACCTGATTTTGCAAAACCTACGGGCGTGAAACCCGCCGCCGTAATTAGCGTACCGGTGAGCATCGGGAACGCCGTCGAGGTGTAGGCGAAGGTGGCAGCGCGAAACTTCTCCCAGCCCTGCTCGATTTTCACCACCATCATTTCGACGGCGATGATGGCGTCGTCGACCAGCAGGCCCAGCGCGATGATGAGGGCGCCCAGGGAAATCCGATGTAAATCGATGCCGAACACCTTCATCAGCAAAAAGGTCATCGCCAGCACCAGCGGGATAGACAGCGCCACGACCATGCCGGTGCGCACCCCGAGCGAAAGGAAGCTCACGGCCAGCACGATGACGATGGCCTCGGCCAGGCTTTGCAAAAATAGCTTGAGTGAAACGCTGACGATGGTGGGTTGGTCGGCCACGGTCGTGACTTCCATGCCCAAAGGTAAATCCCGCGCCAGGCGCTCGATAACGGTTTTGAAATCGGTGCCGAGCTTGATGACATTGCCGCCCTTCGCCATCACCACGGCGATGCCGATGGCGTCCTTTCCATCCACGCGCAGGCGCGGATTGGGCGGATCGGCCAGCCCGCGTTTTACCGTCGCGATATCGCCGAGGCGGAAGTGCCGCCCGCCGACGGCAAGATCGGCACTGCGTATTTTTTCCACCGTTTCGAAGGCACCGGTGACGCGCAACCGCACCCGGTCGCTCGCCGTTTCGACAAACCCTGCCGGTGCTACGGCGTTCTGCTGTGCCAGCACTGCCGCAACCTGCGCGGGCGTGATGCCGAGGCTCGCCAGGCGCGCGGGAGCGACTTCGATGTAGATCTTTTCGTCCTGTACGCCCAGCAGATCAACCTTCTTTACGTCGTCCACGCTGCGCAGTTCGCGGGCGATGCGATCGGCCTCGTGCCGCAGCGTGCCCATGTCGTAGCCGTCGCCGGAGAGCGCGTAGATGTTGACGTAGACGTCGCCGAATTCATCGTTGGGAAAGGGGCCCTGCACGCCGGCCGGTAGTAGATGCTTGATGTCGTCGAGCTTTTTGCGCACCTGCCGCCACGATTCGGGCACCTCGGCCTTGGGTGTGTAGTCCTTGAGCTGGATGAACACCAGCGACTCGCCGGCACGCGAAGCCGATTTGAGTACGTCGACGTAGGGCGTTTCCTGCAACTTCTTTTCAATGCGTTCGGTCAGCTCGGACTCGACCTCGCGTGCTGTCGCTCCCGGCCATTGCGTGCGCACCACCATCACCTTGAAGGTGAAATCCGGATCTTCGGCACGTCCCAGTTGGAAGAAGGAAAGCACACCGCCGACCATCAGGACGATGATGAGATAGAGCACCATCGATGGGTGTTCGAGTGCCCATTCGGAGAGGTTGATATGCTTCATTTCCCGGTTTCTTCCGCCAGGCGTACTTTCTCGCCGGCGGTGAGCTTGAAGGCACCGGCGGCGGCGATGACTTCTCCCGCTTGCAGGCCGCTGATGATTACCGCGCCGGCATCGCTGTAGCGCTCAATCTGGATCGGGCGCTGCGTCACCGTGTTGTCCTTGCCGATCACCCATACCGCAGCCGTATTGCCCTGCTGCAGAATGGCGGCCAGGGGTACGACGATCTTCTCGTCACCCACGCCGGTAAAGCTTACTGTCGCCGTCATGCCCAGGGCGACTTCGGCATCGGTGTCGCGGAGACTCACGCGTGCCGCGAAAGTACGTGATGCCGGGTCGGCGACCGGTACCAGCTCACGCAATACGCCTGCGTAGGTTTTGCCGGACCAGAGCGTTGCCGTCGCGCCAGCGCCGACTTTTAGTCCGGCGATGCGCGATTCAGGAATATTTATCGCCACCTCGCGGTCACCGTCGCGCGCGAGGCGAAATACGCCCTGACCGGCACCCACCACCTGTCCCGGTTCGGCCAGTACGGCAGCGACCACGCCCGGCGCATCGGCGACGAGTGTCGTGTAAGCCGCCTGGTTCTGCGCCAGCCGGGCCTGCGCCTCGGCCGAGCGCGCGGTGTTCTCTTTGGCGTCGAGGGCCGCCTGGCTGATGAAGTTCTTTGTCTTGAGTTCCTGTGTGCGCTTGAGTTCGGCAACGGCGAGAGTACGGTTTGCCTCGGCCTGCACTACTGTCAGCTGGGCATCGGCAGGGTCGAGTCGCGCCAGCGGTTGGCCAGCCTTGACGCGCGCGCCGGCATCGACCAGCCGCTCGACGAATTTGCCGCCGACGCGAAAACCTAGCGTTGTTTCGACGCGTGCGCGTATTTCGCCGCTATAACGATTTTCCATTGCCGTCCCGCCAGCGCCGACTTTTAGTGCGATGACGAGTTTGGGGCCGGCTGCCTGACTCTCCGGCGGCGGGGATTTTTCACCGCAGGCGAACAGTGCCGGGACGATGCACAACCACCAGTATTTCATTTGCTTACCTTTCGCGTAGCTGCGTATTATGCCGTTCCGCCAGCGCCGACTTTCCGATTCCTTAACGATTTATCAGCCGCCGCTTGCCTTCGCTACGCTTCGCCGTCAGAATTGCGACATCAAAACAAGGAGGTAAGTCATGTCCAGTATCGTCAGCGTCGTTTTCGACCGCAATCGCGAATACGAACTCATTGCCCACGCCGAGCTATCGCGCGAGGAGGCCAATCGCTGGCTCAACGCACAGTGGGAAGAACTGGAGTGCGAACCGTCCAACCCGATGGGCAAGGTGCTGGTGCTCGACAAGATTCTCAGCGTGGCCAAATACGGCGGGGAAAAGCGCTTCGCCACCCCGGGCGAATGGTCGCAGCGCTACGCCGATGTCGTTGCCACGGTGCTGGCGCGTCCCGTGGTGCGTGTCGATGTTGCCGAGCACGTGGTCGGCTGAATTTTATTCCGCCTCACCCCAACGCGGCATCAGCGTGTGCGGCACGTCGAGCCGATCAAGGATGCGTGCGACAACAAAATCGACCAGCCCGCCGATATCCTGTGGCCGGTGGTAAAAGCCGGGATTGGGCGGCAGAATAACTGCACCGGCACGAGTGAGTTTGAGCATGTTTTCGAGATGGATGGCAGAGAGCGGCGTCTCGCGCGGTACCAATATCAGCATCCGGCCCTCCTTGAGCACGACGTCCGCTGCGCGCGTGATCAGATCCTTGGCTGTGCCGGCCGCCACTTCTGCCAGCGTACCCATGGTGCAAGGACAAATCACGTAAGCGTCGGGCGGGTTGGAACCGGAAGCCGGCGGCGCGTTCCAGTCGTCACGGCCAAACACGGTGAGGTTTCCCTCCGTATTACCAAAACGCTCGGCCAGCAGGCGCTGCGCCTCACGCGGCTGAGCTGGCAATACCAGATCAACCTCCTGCTTGGCGACGATCTGCGCGGCCTGCGAATACATCAGTGAAACCCGGCAGCCGGCAGCCAGCAGGCAGTCGACGAGACGCAGGCCATAGGGTATGCCAGAGGCACCAGTCCAGGCAACGGCAATAGTCTTCATGGGGTTTCTTTCAACAGTCGAGCGGTGATCAGACCGTTCACGATACCGAAAACCAGTGAGCTGGCGGCAAAGATCGGTGCGAGATAGAACACGCCGTCGTGCGGCACCAACCAAAGGCGAGCCAACATCAGTTGTCCGCCGATATGGGCGAAGGCCGCCAAAATGCTCGCCGTGACTGGCCCAAACCAGCGTTGCGGCAGACGTGTCGCGCCTGCCAGCACGGCCAGGCTCGCCAGCGCACCGGTGAGGCCGAGAAAGAAACCCGGCGCAAGGAATTGCCCGACCAGCAGGCTGCTGGCCACGACGCGCAGCAGCGACACCCAGGCTGCATCGCGCCAACCATGGCGCGCGAGCACAACCAGCACAACAATGTTGGCAAGCCCTGGCTTCACACCGGGCAGCGGAGAGGGTAGCGCTGCCTCGGCGATGGTTAGTGCAATCGCCGCCGCCGCATAGCGGGCGATGCGGCGGTCGTCGGGCGTAACCGTCAGCTCAATAAGTGATGCTGTCATGACTGGGATCGCGCCCCGAAAGACTCAGGCTGACATGATTGGGCGCGCAGATGGCGATGGCGTTCGGTCGGGTGAGCCAGCCCTGCTGCACGCAATACTGGCGTGGGCCAGGGTCGGAGAGCACGCGTGCGCGACCGGGAGTGATCTCGATCAGCGTCTCGCCCAGCGGCCCTTTTACGGTATAGCGGCATGCTGCAGCAAGGGGAAATTCTGCTACCACGCGACCGTCGAGTCGCACCACGGCACGCTCGGCCTTGTCGCCGGACCACAACAGAGGAAAAGATATCGCCACAACTACCGCCGCGATCAGGACGGTTGCCCAGTCACCCGTGCGCAGCAAGTCGAGCCAGGTTTTCACTGGGCCAGGGTGCGGTGCCGTACCAACACGCGCGCCTTGTCCTTGAAGTGAGCGGCAAGATTCTCGGCAAGCCAGACCGAGCGGTGCTGGCCGCCGGTGCAGCCGAGGGCGACGGTGAGGTAGGAGCGGTTGTCGCGAATATAGGCTGGCAGCCAGTCGTCCACATAACGGCGGATGTCTTCGAACATCTTGAGCACTTCGGGTTGGTCGGTGAGGAACTTGATGACTTCGGCATCGCGTCCGGTCAGCGGCCGTAGCAGGGGATCGTAGTGGGGATTGGGCAGGCAGCGCACGTCGAACACCAGATCGGCGTCGAGCGGCAGGCCATACTTGAAGCCGAAGGATTCGAACAGCAGAGTCAACCCACTGCCGCCCGATATGGCCAGCGCAACAAAATCCTTGATCATCGCGCGCAGGGCATTCGGTCGAATGTTGCTGGTGTCGATACTGTGCCCGAGGTTTTTCAGCGTTTCGAGCGCCTCGCGCTCACGCGCGATGGCCTCGGCCAGTGTGCTCTCGCCAGCGGCCATTGGGTGGCGCCGCCGTGTTTCGGAAAAGCGCTGGATCAGCACATCGTCGCGTGCGTCGAGGAAGATGAAGCGCACGGCTACTCCGCCGGATTCCAATTGGCGCAGTTGCGTTGGCAGGGCGGCGATCGAGGTACCACCACGCATATCGACTGCCACGGCCACATGCTCATGGCCTTCGAGCCGCAAATGCTCGACCAACTCGCCGAGCAGCGGCGCGGGCAGGTTGTCGACACAGTAATAACCGGCATCCTCAAGCACGTTCAAGGCGATGGATTTGCCGGAGCCGGACAAACCACTGATGAGTACGAGTTGCATGGGGTGACAAAGTAGGGAAAACAAGCCCTATGGTAGCATCGGCCGCCCTTTCAAAGAGACAGCAGCAGACGATGCCACGCCAGGTTTTTCGCTGGAAATCACGCCACGCCATGGCTGGGGCACCCGCATTTCTTCACCCCTGGCTTGCCGACCCCGCCTCTCTAACCGCCCGCATCGTTGCCCGTTGCCAGCAGTTTCAGGTGCGCGTACTGCGCGAGACGCGCGCGTTGCCGTTTGCCGACGAACGCGGCCTGATTGGTTTGCCGCCGGGGCGCCATGCCTGGATGCGCGAGGTGTTGCTGATTGCCGATGGCGTGCCGGTGGTGTTCGCCCACAGTGTGCTGGCACCTCGCGATCTCACGGGGGCCTGGCACATGGCGCAAGCCATCGGCAGCCGACCACTCGGCGCTGCCCTGTTTGCCGATCCGGGCATCTGTCGCGGGCCGCTGCAGGCCGCGCGCCTGACACAGGTTCATCCGCTGCACCGTCATGCCGCTGCTGCTGTCGGCGTGGCACTGCCAACCCTCTGGGGCCGGCGCTCGCGTTTTTCCCGCTTGGGCCGACCACTGCTGGTCACCGAAGTTTTTCTGCCGGGCATCGCCCGGCTCGGCTAATCTGGACCACCCACATGATCCGTCGCAAACTGCTGTTGGTTTTAGCCTGCATGAGCGCAGTTGCCTCAGTTGCCTTTGCCGCCCCCCCAAATTCCAAGGAGGGGCCGGTCGAAATTATCGGTGCCGAGTTTGGCATCTTCGACGCCAGCAACCCGAAAGAACTGGTTTTCGAACCCACTGACGTTGTTCCTCACAAGGAGGGCCAGCGCTACGGCTGGACCATCGAGGTGCGCACCACCAGGCGCAGCCTTGCCGTTCGTGAGGAGTACCTTCTGCCGACGGCGGCGACCGAGGCCGGCCCCACTGGTAGCCTGACGGGCAGTTCTTCCATGAATATTCCCTTGCCGCGCCGTAACCAGGTGAGCCAGCGGCAACTCGTGCCTGTGAATGGCAGGATCTACGGCGAATGGGCGATCGGCCCGAACGAGCCTGCCGGTCGCCGCCATCTCCAGGTCATTGTCGAAGGCCAGTTGGGCGCGAGTTTCGACTACGAGGTGAAATAGTCGGCGCTGGCGGGACGGCGGGTTACGATCCACAACAGGGCCGGCGAGGTTTTCAGATCCTATGCCTGCTTTGCAGCGAGTCCAGTTATTCACGATGACGAACGCATCAGATCTGAGCGGCGGCTTGGAGTCGCTTAAGGTTCATTTAAGGCAGCGGTGACAGACTACCTTACCTCGATACTGACTAAGGATGTTGCTGATGCGCCCTATCCGCGATCTTTTTATACCTTCACTGCTGATCGTTCTAGCAGGCGCCGGAATGGTGCCTCAGGCGATAGGTGCCGACGTCACCTATCGCAATGACGTTCGTCCACTACTAAAGAACCTTTGCGGGGAATGCCATGGAGATACCTCACCGACACTCGCCGAATTCAACCTGAACAATGAATACTATAAGAAAGAAAAGCTGGGGCCTCGTCTTGTTTCCTATGAGGAATTGCTTCAATTTGTTGTTTATCCCGAGACGGGAGCCTTGATGCGCCGTCTTGACGATGGCACAAATCGAGCGGACCGAGCGCCGGGCAACATGCACAAGCACTTGGGTGAGACCGATGCCGAACGCGCCAGTAATTTTAGGATGCTCAAGTCCTGGATAGGTGAAGATGGATGGAATCTCAATCGCTGGAAGGCGGCAGACAACCTGCCCGCCGTTACGAAGGAGCAAATGAACAAGCTCCAACTGAAGTATTGACCTTTCCCGAGGGTATCGCACCTATGCAACGGAGTCTTATCTGGGATCTGCCCACCCGAGTGTTTCACTGGACATTGGCTTCGAGCTTTGTGTTGACATGACTCACAAGCGAGGCGGATCGATGGCGCTCCGTGCACGTCTTCCTTGGCTATTTGATCTTGGGGCTGGTGCTATTTCGGCTCGTGTGGGGGTTTACTGGCTCACACTTCTCGCGCTTTGCAAGCTTCCCGTTTAGTCCCAAGGAGGCCATCGACTACCTGAAACAAGTTGCCACGGGCCATGCACCTCGCCATGTGGGTCACAACCCGGCAGGCAGTCTGGCGATCTACATGCTCTTGGCGCTGGCCATAGGGGTCGGCATCACGGGCATCATTACGTTGGGCGGCGATGAGCAGCAGGGAATCGCAGCAGGTTGGCTTATTCGTACTCGTCGTCTTCATTCTTCCATCTGCGATGCTCAACGGTCTTGCCTAAGTAGCGAGTCGCTGCTGCCCACAGCCTGTGGTATGGTTTTGCCAACTGCAAAGTAACGCACCCACCAATACTTGCTTGCCTCAAGCTGATAGATGAACAGCTTTTCGGGATAGCCTGTGATGTAGGTGATAGAGGATTGGATAGGCAGTGTCTTGTGACGCTGTTTTTGCTTTTTAGTAGCAGAGGTCTTAGCTACTTTTGATAACCTTCCCATTGCGCTACTGTACGCTCAATAGCCTGCTGCGCCTAGCATTACGCGATATTGAGGCGAGAACTAAAGAATTTGTGGCGCAAGAACACGCTAAAAGTAGTACAGCTAAAGCGTACTACTTTTGACCAAAAAGAGCTAGTGGTTACTTACACTGTAAAGCCCGTAAACACTAGGGTTTATTGGTCGGGGTGAGAGGATTCGAACCTCCGACTCCTGCGTCCCGAACGCAGTACTCTACCAGGCTGAGCTACACCCCGAATCATGCGGCAACCGCCTTGTCACAATCCTTAGTGACGCCTAGCAACCGCAAAGTCTGATAATTCTATCAGAGCACCCAGATAATTGGTGCGCGGCAATGAACTCAGTGCCCGCTTGGCCTGATCTGACTCTGCCTTTGCCACAGCCATTGCAGCGTCAAGCGCTCCCGTTGCCTTGACAGCGTGAATGATTTCCTGAAAGTTCTCGCGCCCTCCCTCCTCCAGTGCGGCACGCACCATCTCCGATTGGGTAGGGTTCCCCGTCTTGATGACGTGAATCAGCGGCAGTGTCGGTTTGCCTTCAGCAAGATCATCGCCAAGATTTTTGCCGATTTCACCTTCCTCCCCGGAATAGTCGAGAACGTCATCCACAATCTGGAATGCGGTTCCCAGATGCGTCCCGTAGTTGGCTAGGCCAGTTTCCACCTCAGACGAAGCATTACCAAGAATCGCCCCCAAACGCGCCGAAGCCTCGAATAGTTTTGCAGTCTTGTAACGCACAACCCGTAAATAGTCCTCGAAACTGACATCCGCGTTGTGGCAGTTCATCAATTGCAGAACTTCACCCTCGGCTATTACGTTGGTTGCATCGGCAAGGACCTGCATGACACGCATACTACCTAAACCAACCATCATCTGAAAGGCACGCGAATAAAGAAAATCACCTACCAGAACACTTGCCGCGTTACCGAACTGAGCATTTGCCGTTTTTCGGCCACGCCGCAATGCTGACTCATCCACGACATCGTCGTGCAGCAAAGTCGCAGTATGGATGAACTCCACCACCGCAGCCAGTTCGCAATGCTGAGTCCCCCTGTACGTGGTTGCACCGGCCGCCAACAGCAGGAGGGCAGGGCGTATGCGTTTCCCCCCGCTCGTAATAATGTACTCGGCCACCTGACTCACCAAAGGCACATCAGAATGAAGTCGTGCTCGGATTGCCGTGTCGACTGATTGCATATCGCTTGCGACAAGGGAGTAAATGGATGAAAGATTCAACATTGGCTTTCTGGATCTGGTGGCGGTAACGCTCCCCCCACCCCATCAATTCATCAGTGATGGTACGTGTTTATTGACTAGGGACATCTCGTCCAGTATGATAGCGCGTTATCTTGAACATATTTTTTCGGAGTCCAACATGTATGCGGTCATAAGAACCGGTGGCAAACAGTATCGCGTTTCTGCCGGTGCAAAAATCAAAGTAGAACAGATACCGGCAGGTGTAGGCGCTGAGGTTTCCTTGGATCAAGTGCTGATGATTGGCGAAGGGGAAACCGTGAAGATCGGTACTCCGGTGTTGTCTGGCGCCACTGTCACCGCCAAGGTAATTTCGCAAGGCCGCCATCCTAAGGTCAAGATTTTCAAAATGCGGCGTCGCAAGCACTATCAAAAGCATCAGGGACACCGGCAGAACTATACAGAACTTGAAATCGGCATTATCAGCGCCTGATTTCAGGCTGGGAGATCAACATGGCACATAAAAAAGCAGGTGGCAGTTCCCGTAATGGCCGCGATTCCGAGTCTAAGCGTCTTGGCGTAAAGCGCTACGGTGGGCAACTCATACCCGCTGGCAGCATTATTGTTCGCCAGCGTGGCACGAAGTTTCATCCTGGTGATAACGTTGGCATCGGCAAGGACCA
>CAIYZZ010000537.1 GCA_903930805.1 uncultured Rhodocyclaceae bacterium
ATGCGGGAAATTAGCCGGCTATAATTCGCGCCGCCGGAGGGGTGGCAGAGTGGTCGAATGTACCTGACTCGAAATCAGGCGTACTGCAAGGTACCGTGGGTTCGAATCCCACCCCCTCCGCCACCAGCCCATGCCTCCCCAAAGGGGCCACTCGTTAGAATGTCACCGCAACTCTGGATGCCCTTGAGTCGTAACTGACAGCTTCCTTTTTAACGACTAAGCGTGACGACACCACAATGAATCCGTTCCAGAGACGCACTGCCCTACGTATCGCTGCGACCAGCATCCTGATGGCAGCTATCGCCAGCCCTGTCGCGTGGTTTGTCGCGCGAGAAAACGCTGAAGAGAGCATTGTGTCACTCGCCATGGAGGAATCTGACGGACTATTGCGGCACTTTAATGCCATCAATTTGAACGTCACCAACTCCCTCGACCATGCAACGGCTGCTGCCAAGGCGATTTCGGGTGGCTTGTTTGATATCGCTGAAATATACGACAGCAACGGACTTAAACTCGCCGAGGGGATGACCCCTGAGGGTGAGGCGATTGAGTCATCTTTGCCACATCATCCGGCACCCAGTTACATCAAATCCTCCTACGAGAGCCTTAATGTGTCTGGAGCGCATTGGGTGTTACGGGTTTTCGTACCTCTGCGCGTATCGGAAACCGATAAGACAGGGCCGGTTTCCGGCTATTTTGAGGGCGTCCGTGTTGTACCTGCATGGCAACGGGAGCAGATATATTTCAGTTCCTTGATGGTGGCCATGATGGCCGGATTGGCCTCTTTGCTCTGCGGTGCCGTCCTCTACCCTGTCGTGGTGCGGCTATCCGCTGACAATGAACGTACCGCGCGCGAATTGCTCGATTCACAGTCCGCACTGATTGATGCTCTGCAGCGATCGGAACATGAACTGGAAGGAAAGATCAGCCAGCGTACAGCAGAACTTCAGCACGAACAGACACGTACCAAAGAACTGCTGCACAACATTCTTCCCATGGAAGTCGCAGATGAATTGTCTGCCACCGGTAGTGTGCGTTCAGTCCGGCATGAGTCAGTGACCATCCTATTCACTGACTTCAGCGAATTTACTCAGACTGTTTCCGCGATGCCGGCAGACCGCATGGTCGCTGAACTCAATGAAATATTTGAAGCCTTCGATAACATTACAGATGCCTGTGGTGTCGAGAAAATCAAAACCATTGGTGACGCCTACATGGCCGCCGCTGGTCTGCCGAAAGCGTGCCCGGACCATGCGCATCGCTGTGTGCGTGCGGGTCTCCGGATGATTGACTATCTGGAGGACAGAAACCGAACGACCGCATTCAAATGGTCTCTTCGAGTTGGCATTCATTCTGGCCCAGTGGTGGCCGGCGTCGTCGGCAAGCGAAAATATGCTTTTGATATCTGGGGCGATACGGTCAATATCGCCTCCCGTATGGAAAGTGCCGGTGAAATCGGTCGGGTCAATATTTCGGCCTATACCTCCGATCTGATCCGTCAAGAGTTCGATTGTGAGTACCGTGGCAAGGTGGATGCCAAGGGCAAAGGGAATCTCGACATGTACTTTGTTACCGGCAAACGGGAAATCTGATTGGCTCTTGAGTGTTACTTTCATTTAATTGAACAGCGATGATGATGGTAGTAGCATGAGAATTCGACGACTTGAATCGATGATGGAGATCGACCGGCATCGTTTGCCCAACACATGAATGCTGCTACTTCCCCCGTCAAGCAGCGCCCACACCGTAGCTCCTTTCGGCAGGGCAATCTTTCGTTGCAAATATGGGGGGTCACCGCAGCTGTTCTGCTGGCCATTGGTGGTTCTCTCGCTTGGATGAGCTATGACGAATACGGGAATACGTTAGAGCAGGAATATCGATTTCTTGAAACTCATGCACGGTTTGGCTCTGTTCAAGTGGCAGGGTCCTTGCGCAGCATTGATCTTCTCTTGCAGGACGTGATTGACACCCAGTTTTCTACTCCTGATCTACCGGCCGATGCCGTCCAGCGCCACCAACTGAGCAAATTAAGACAGTTCCCCGAAATCCACTACCTTATTACCACCGACAATAAGGGCCAGGTAGCTACAGCCGAGAGTCCGGACGACCCAACGGGGGTCATTGAGGTGCGCAAGTTCAATGCCTCGCAGCGGGACTACTTCACTGTCCATCGTGACGCCAAACCCGAAGACTATTATCGCTACCAACTCTCCCGCCCTTTCAAGACAATCACCGATCGCAATACGATCACTATTTCACGGGCAATTCGAGGGAAGAATGGACAATTTCAGGGGGTAGCACTGGTTTCGCTGTCGCCTGCCTATTTTGATTCAGTGTTGCAGCAGGTGCTCGCAAATGATGGGGCGGATGCAGCGGCTTTGCATAATCGCTTCGGCGATATTATCTATCGAGAGCCTGATCCTGATAAGTATGTTGGCAAAAATATTGCCAGTGGCGATGCATTTAAACTGTACCTCCGCTCGGATCAGCAGTTGACCCGGTACTTGGGCGTCACTGCGACGGATGGTGTCAAACGTATTCTGGTTTTCAGCAAAGTGGGAGACACCAATCTGGATGTAGGCGTGTCTGTTCAATTTGACGTCGTCATGGCCAGGTGGCGCAGCGAGTTGCTGGTGAAGGCGCTGACTTTTGTCATTGTCGCGGGATTATTTCTGGCACTTGCATGGGGAGGCCAACGGTACCTGTTGGAACGCAGGCGCAGCGTGGAAGCATTGCACGTGAGCGAACAGCGTTTTCGCACGCTGCTCCAGAATATCCCCTCCGTGGCCGTTCAGGGCTACACACAAGACGGTACAACCCGCTACTGGAACGCGGCATCGGAAAGGCTTTACGGCTATAGCGCGGACGAGGCCATCGGCCGCAATCTGCTCGACCTCATTATTCCCGCCGAAATGCATGAGGGTGTGCGTGCGGCCATACAGGAGACGTTCGCAACCGGACAACCGATTCCTGCGGGTGAACTGTCCCTCATGCGCAAGGATGGCGCGAAGGTAGATGTGTTTTCAAGTCATGCGTTTGTCAATGAGCAAGAGCCCGAGATGTTCTGCGTGGATATTGATCTCACCGAGCGCAAGGCGGCTGAACTGGAACTCGAACAATACCGACACCATCTGGAATCCCTGGTGCGGGAGCGCACCGCCGCGCTCTCCATTGCCAAGGAACTCGCCGAAGCGGCAAGCCGCGCCAAGAGCACCTTCCTGGC
>CAIYZZ010000538.1 GCA_903930805.1 uncultured Rhodocyclaceae bacterium
AGATCATTGTCAATCGCCATGCGGCAGCGCGCGAAATCTGGGTGGCGGCACGCTCAGGCGGCTTTCATTTCAGCCCGCCGGCAGACGCCGGTGGTCGCTGGCTCGACGCGCGTGGCGGGCAGGATCTGTCTGCGCTGTTGTCGAGCTGCTTCAGCGCCCAAGCGGGCGTGCCGCTTCAGTTGGACTGGTAGGCAATCCCCCCGGCATCGCCACGCGCCGGTCGGGGGCGATTGGTTTTGGGTAGGCGTCTTGCACGGGTGCGGGGGGTTCCTGGCGGGAGGGTTCTGCCCTGGCGCTGTGCTGCTCGGTTGATTCAGTGGCTGCTTCAGGTTCGGGAACGGCTTCGCGATAGATGATGTCGTGGATGGTCGCGCCCGTTGCCGGATCGCGACTTTCCGCGTGCACCATGCCGTCCGGCATCTCGCGGTGCATTTCCGGCACGTCCTTGAGCGCTGTTTCCATATAGCCGATCCAGATCGGCAGGGCGGCCGAACCGCCGGTTTCGCCGTTACCGAGACGTTTCGGCTGATCGAACCCAATCCAGGCGACTCCCACCATGGTGGGTTGATAGCCACAGAACCAGGCGTCTACATAATCGTTGGTTGTGCCCGTTTTCCCGGCCAGGTCGGTGCGCTTCAGTGCTTGCCCCGCGCGCGTGGCCGTACCACGACGCACGACGTCACGCATCATGCTGTCCATTGTCCAGGCGTTGCGCGCGTCGATGACGCGTAGCGACTCGTCGCCGGCAAGCACGGGGGTGGTTTCGGCGAGTACTTTGTTGTTGGTGTCGAGTATCTGCTTGACGATGTAAGGCGCGATTTTGTAACCGCCGTTGGCAAACACCGCGTAGGCGGTGAGGTGCTGCCAAGGGGTGACGTTGCCTGCGCCCAGTGCCAGCGTGAGGTAAGGGGGATTCTTGTTGGCATCAAAACCGAAACGGGTCGTCACGTAGTCCTGGGCGTAATGCGGGTCGATGGCGCGGATGAGGCGGATCGACACCATATTTTTCGACTTGGCCAGGGCGGTGCGCAGGGTCATTGGCCCTTCATACTTGCCGTCGTAGTTTTTTGGCTCCCAGGCCTGGCTGCCAGTTTCTTCAGCCGAAACAGAAAGGGGCTCGTCCGGCAATACCGAGAGTGGTGTGAAGCCTTTTTCGAGCGATGCCGAGTAAATGAAGGGCTTCATGCTCGAGCCCGGCTGGCGCCAGGCTTGTGTGACATGGTTGAATTTGTTTCGGCTGAAATCGAAGCCGCCGACCAGGGCGCGGATTGCGCCATCGCTGGGGTTGGCGGCGACGAATGCCGCCTCGACTTCCGGCCACTGGGTAACTTGCCACGCCCCCTTACTGTCCTGATTCACGCGCATGATTGCACCGCGCCGCAGGCGTTTGTTGGCGGGTGCCTTGTCGTCGAGCATGCGTTGTGCGAACTTCAGGCCCGTGCCTTCGACCGTGATGATTTCACCGCCCGGCAGGTAGACGCGCAGTTTCTCCGGGCTGGCATCAAGGACGAGGGCAAGGCGCAGGTCATCGGCATCCTCGAACTCATAGAGCAGTTCGTCGATCTGCTCGTCGTCGTCGCGGCGGATCGCTTTCATATCCACATAAGCCTCCGCACCGCGGTAACCGTGGCGACGGTCATAGGCAAGCACGGCCTGCCGCAGGCTGCGATAGGCGGCTTCCTGTTCCTTGCGGGTGATCGTGGTGACGATCTTGATACCGGCGACGTAGGCGTCAGTCGGGAATGCCTCGATCGCGATCTGGCGCGCCATCTCGGCGACATGGTCGGCCTTGAGGGCAAAGTTATCGATCTGGCGGCGTACATGCAGTTGTTGATTGTTGGCGTGCTCGAACTGTTTGGCGTCGATAAAGCCGAGTTGCTGCATGCGGCGCAGTACATACTGCTGGCGCAAGCGGGCGCGTTTCGGATTGGCTACCGGGTTGTAAGCAGAGGGTGCTTTGGGCAGACCGGCGAGTACCGCCATCTCGGCGATGTCGAGCGTTTTGAGTTCCTTGCCGAAATATATTTGTGCAGCGGCAGCGAAGCCATAAGCGCGTTGGCCGAGGTAAATGTGGTTGATGTAAATCTGCAGAATTTCATCCTTGGAGAGGCTGCTCTCAATCTTGAAGGCGAGCATGGCCTCGTACAGCTTGCGCGTGAGTGTCTTCTCGGATGACAGGAAAAAATTGCGGGCGATCTGCATGGTGATCGTCGAGGCCCCCTGACGCTTGCCGCCACCGACGAAATTTGCGTAACCAGCGCGCAACACCCCCAGGGTATCGATGCCGGGATGCTGATAGAAGCGCTCGTCTTCGGCCGCAAGAATGGCCTGCTTCATGATCTCGGGCACGTCCTGAATGCGTACGAAGTGGCGGCGCTCCTCACCGAATTCGCCGATCAGGTGGCCGTCGGCGGTGTAGACCCGCAGTGGAATCTTGGGACGGTAGTCGGTAAGAACATCAACCGAAGGTAGGCGCGGATAGGCGAGGATCAGGACAATACCCAGCAGTGCCAACCCGGCAAGGGCGCCACCAAGGGCAAGTGTGATTGGCAGAAGGATCCAGCGCAGCATGGAAGGGAGTAGGTGTATCTTGTGGAGTGGGACGAGGGCAAATAGATGCGGCCGGTCACGCGGATTATATTCCAGCTACACGCTGTACCTAGGCCTTCACTGACTATGCGTGGTGTTTTTCAGGTGTTGCGAAGATGCAGGTGAAGCGGAAAACTGCCTCAGTTCAACCAAAGAATTTTCTTTACAGCCGATATAGTTGTTGCTAGCATTTGAAGTGAATATATGGGTATCTTTCATAACCAACTGAATTAAAAGGATTATCTTGGAGATCGATCTCTCGATCCTCAACCCGAAGGCGCGCTCGCTGGTGGGGCTGGACATCAGCTCGTCGGCGGTCAAGATGGTTGAGCTGTCAGGTACGCGTGCTGGAGGTTTCCAGCTAGAGTGCTATGCCATCGAGCCCCTGCAGGAGGGGGCGGTGGTGGACGGCAACATTGCAAACCTCGACGCAGTGGTGGATGGCGTGTCTCGTTGCTGGAAGCGCTTGAGCACTTCCACCAAATTTGTCGCCATGGCTTTGCCCGCCGCAGCAGTTATCACCAAGAAAATCATTTTGCCTGCGGGGTTGCGGGAATCGGAAATGGAAGTTCAGGTGGAGTCGGAGGCGAACCAGTACATTCCATTTGCTCTCGAAGAGGTAAACCTTGATTTTCAGGTTGTCGGCCCTGTGCCATTGAGCCCAGATGAGGTTGAGGTACTGATTGCGGCCTCCAAGAAGGAGGGGGTCGAAGATCGTGTCGCCTGTGCGGAAGCAGCCAAACTCAAGCCTGTTGTCATGGACATGGAGTCATACGCCGCGCTGGCTGCCTTTGATCTGGTACGCGAGCAATTCCCGGGCGCTGCAGACCGGATATTCGCCTTGGTCGATATCGGCGCCAACGCCCTGAAGGTCGCCATGGTGAAGGGCGATCAGCAAATCTACAACCGCGAGCAGGCCTTTGGCGGCAATCAGCTGACGCAGGATATGGTGCGCGCCTATGGCATGAGCCACGAGGAAGCGGAAAACCTGAAACGTACCGGCCCGATGCCGGATAACTACGAAAACGAGATCCTTAAACCGTTTCTCGATAATCTGGCGCTTGAAGTTTCGCGGGCGCTGCAGTTTTTCTTTACGTCCACCCAGTTTGGCGAGGTGGATCACATCATTCTGATGGGTGGCGGAGCGCTTCTGCCAGGAATCGCCGAGATCGTTGCGGAGCGCACACAGATCGACACGGCGATGGGGAATCCTTTTGCAAAAATGACCCTGTCGCAACGAGTGCGCCCCAAAAATCTTCTCGCTGATGCCCCTTCGTTGATGGTGGCTTCTGGCCTTGCGTTGCGGAGGTTCGATCCGTGATCCGCATTAACCTGCTTCCCCATCGTGCAGAGCGGCGCAAGACGCTGCGCCAGCAGTTTTTTGCTCTTTCCGGACTGGTGGCGGTGCTGGCCGGACTGGTCTGGTTTGTCGGTTTCAGCTACATCGGTAACCAAATTGACAGCCAGACAGAGAAAAACAACTTTCTCAAAAGTGAAATTACCGGCTTGGACAAACAAATAGAGGAAATCAAAAAACTCAAGGAGGAAACCGAGTCGCTGTTGGCGCGGAAGCAGGTTATCGAGTCATTGCAGGCCAATCGTTCGGAAACAGTACATCTATTCAACGCGTTGTCTCAGCAGCTGCCCGCCGGGGTTTTCTTGCGATCCATCAAGCAGGAGCAGCAAAAAATTACCCTGGTTGGCTATGCTCAATCGAATGCCCGTGTTTCAACGCTTATGCACAACTTGGATGAATCACCGATTCTTGAGCGCCCAGTGCTGGTTGAAATCAAGGCGGCAATGGTTGCCAAGCAACGCATGAACGAGTTCACCTTGAACATCTACATTACGCGACAGACGAACGAGAGTAGTGGCAAGGCGGCAGTTAAACCGGGCGCTAAACCGGGGGCTAAAGGATGAAAAAACCAGCCTTGCCGGCAATGCCAAAGATCAAATTGCCCGCGTTGGACTTCAAGTCTATCGTCGCT
>CAIYZZ010000539.1 GCA_903930805.1 uncultured Rhodocyclaceae bacterium
ATGAAATCCCCACTTGGATATTAGGTTTTGAACCGGCAAGATACGCATGCTGCCCCACCTTCGTCAATATTCGTCGCTATCGCGTGGCGGGGTAACATCGCGTTTTCCCTCATCAGCCTACCTCTCATGCCAGCCAAATCCCATACTTGGCGTTTTTTCCGCGCCGGCGGCTTTGACCAGCCGCGTATCGACACTGCCGCCGATTTACTCGCCATTGATGCACTGGATCAGAAGCTCTGGGTTGCCCTCTCCTGCCCGGTGGCGGGTAGCGAATTCGACCGCCGCACCCTGGCGCTGATCGATAGCGACAACGACGGCCACATTCGTGCCCCCGAACTGGTCGCCGCCGTGCGCTGGGTGGGCGAGCGCCTTGCCGATACCACGGTGCTCACCGGCAAGAATCTGCCGCTCACGGCGATCCGCGCCGACGATGAAGAAGGTACCGTTATCGCCACCGCCGCGCGCGCCGTGCTAGCGGATACCGGTGGCGACGTCGTCACGGTCGAGGCTGCCAGTGCCGCACAGGCACGTTTCGCCGGAAAAGCGGTCGCTGCGTGGGAGGCGGCCGGAGCAGAGGCGCAGCCGCTGGGTGCGGATACTGCCGCAGCTTACGAAATCTTTCAGGTGGTTGCCGCCAAGATTGACGACTTTTTCACCCGTTGCCAACTGGCCGCCTTCGACGCGCGCGCCGCCCGACTGCTGAACGCTTCGGAAGATGCGCTGAAGGCGCTCGCCGATGGCGCGCTGGCACCGACGAGCGCGGCCGTCGCGGCATTGCCGTTGGCAAAAGTCGGCGCTGGCGGGACGGCACCTTTGGCTGATGGCGTGAACCCCGCCTGGGCTGACGCGATTGCCGCATTGCGCGCGCAAGTGGTTACCCCGCTCCTGGGCGCGCGCGACAGCCTTACCGTTGCCGACTGGCAAGCATTGAAGGAAAAGCTTGATCCCTACATCGCCTGGCAAGCAGCCAGACCGGACGCGTCAGCCATGGGCGATGGTGTGTTGGCACTGGAACGCCTGACGCGCTATTGCCGCGACCTCATGCCACTCGCCAACAACTTCGTCGCCTTCAAGGATTTTTACACGCACCAAGGTCCGGCGATGTTCCAGATCGGCACGCTCTACCTCGATGGTCGCGCCTGCGAACTGACGGTGGCCGTCAACGATGCCGCCAAGCACGCCGCGCTCGCCGGTCTGTCGCGCCTGTGTCTCGTCTATTGCGACTGCGTCCGTGGTGCAGAAAAGCAGGCCATCGCCGCCGCCTTCACCGCCGGTGACAGCGATCAATTGATGGTCGGCCGCAATGGCGTGTTCTACGATCGCCAGGGCAATGACTGGGATGCCACCATCACCCGGATCGTCGATCACCCGATCAGCCTGCGGCAAGCCTTCTGGGCGCCCTACAAGAAGCTGGCGCGCCTGGTCACCGCACAGTTGCAGAAGATCGCTGCCAGCAAGGCCGGCGCGGTCGAGGGCAAGCTTGCCACCACTGCCTCTGGCGTTGGCGGCAAGGTCGATGGGCCCGTCAATGTACCCGCAGCCCCCTTCGATGTCGGCAAGTTCGCCGGCATCTTCGCCGCTATCGGACTGGCAGTCGGCGCCCTCGGCACGGCGCTGGCCTCGGTACTTACCGGCTTGCTGGGCCTCAAGTTCTGGCAACTGCCGCTGGCAGTAGTCGGCCTGCTGTTGCTGGTCTCCGGCCCGGCGGTGGTGGTCGCCTGGTTCAAGCTGCATGCCCGTAACCTCGGGCCGCTGCTCGACGCCAACGGCTGGGCGGTGAATGCGCGGGCGCGCATCAACATCCCCTTCGGTACCAGTCTGACGCAACTGGCGACGCTGCCGGCCAACGCTGAATGTTCTCTGATTGACCCCTATGCCGAAAAACCGGCGCCATGGAAGGGCATCATCGTCGGCCTGTTCATCCTCGCCGGTATCCTGCTGGCCGGCCTCGCATTTGTTGCCCACTGAGGTGGTGTGCTGACCATGGAATATTTAATCCTTCCCGTTACCCCCTTCGCCCAGAACTGCTCGATTCTCTGGGACCCGACCACCCGCCAGGCAGCAGTGGTCGATCCTGGCGGCGATGTTGATGCGATTCTCGCCACCATCACGGCACAGGACCTCAAGGTCGAGAAACTGTTGCTCACCCATGGCCACATCGACCACGTCGGTGGCACGGCGGCACTCGCCGCGCGTTTGAATGTTCCCGTCGAAGGCCCGCAACGGGCAGAAGCTTTCTGGCTCGACCAGATGCCGGAGCAATGCCGCATGTTCGGCTTTCCGCCCACGCCGGCTCTCACGCCCGACCGCTGGCTTGAAGACGGCGACACCGTGACGGTCGGCGGCCTGACGCTTGACGTGCTGCACACGCCCGGCCACACGCCCGGGCACATCTGCTTCATCGACAAACCGGGCAAACTCGCCATCGTCGGCGACGTGCTGTTCGCCGGCTCGATCGGCCGCACCGACTTCCCGCACGGCGACCATGCTGCATTGATTCGTGCCATCCGCGAAAAGCTCTTCCCGCTCGGCGATGACTTCGAATTCATCCCTGGCCACGGCCCGATGTCCACCTTCGGCGAGGAACGGCGCAATAACCCCTTTGTCGGCGATGGAGCCTGAACAGATCCACATGCTTGACGACATCAAGAAAACCCTCTGGGCGACCGCCGACAAGCTTCGTGCCAACATGGATGCGGCGGAATACAAGCATCTCGTCCTCGGCCTGATTTTCGTCAAATATATTTCCGACACCTTTGCCGCCCGTCGCACCGAACTTGCCCGACGCTTCACCGACACGTCGGATGACTATTTCCTGCCCGACAGCAACGACGCACTGCTCGCCGCCGAACTCGAAGACCGCGACTACTACAAGGAGGTCAATGTCTTCTGGGTGCCGGAGAGCTCCCGCTGGGAAGCGCTCCGCGCTGCTGCTAAGCAGCACGACATCGGCAAGCGTATCGACGACGCCCTGACCGTCATCGAAGTCGAAAACCCCAAGCTCAAGGGCATTCTCGACAAGCGCTATGGCCGTGCCCAGCTACCGGATGGCAAGCTCGGTGAACTGGTCGATCTAGTTTCCACCATCGGCTTTGGCGACGATCCGGGCAAGGCGCGTGATGTACTCGGTCAAGTCTACGAATACTTCCTCGGCCAGTTCGCCAGCGCCGAGGGCAAGAAGGGCGGGCAGTTCTACACTCCGGCCAGCATCGTCAAGACTCTCGTCGCCGTGCTCGCCCCGCACCACGGCAAGGTGTATGACCCCTGCTGCGGCTCCGGCGGCATGTTCGTGCAAAGCGAGAAGTTCATCGAAGCGCACGGCGGCAAGCTCGGTGATGTCAGTATCTACGGACAGGAATCCAACCCGACCACATGGCGGCTGGCCGCGATGAACCTCGCCATTCGCGGTATCGACTTCAACCTCGGCCGCGAACCGACCGACACCTTCACCCGCAACCAGCACCCCGATCTCCGCGCCGACTTCATACTCGCCAATCCGCCGTTCAACATCAGCGACTGGTGGCATGGCAGTCTGGAAGGCGATCCGCGCTGGGAGTTCGGCACCCCGCCGCAGGGAAACGCCAACTACGCGTGGTTGCAGCACATGCTCTACCACCTGAAGCCGACCGGACGGGCCGGCATCGTGCTGGCGAACGGCTCGATGAGTTCCAGCCAGAACAGCGAAGGCGACATTCGCCGGGCGATGGTCGAGGCCGACGTGGTGGAAGTGATGATCGCCCTGCCGGGGCAACTATTCTTCAACACCCAGATTCCCGCCTGCCTGTGGTTCCTCGCCAAGCAGAAGACCACGCGCCAGGGAGAAGTGTTGTTCATCGACGCTCGCAAGCTTGGCAGCATGATCAGCCGGGTGCAGACCGAATTCACCGACGAGGTGATCGGCCGCATCGCCGCCACCGTCGAGGCATGGCGCCGTCCTGCCAGCGCCGACTTTTCAGAAGGGTATGCCGATATTCCGGGCTACTGCCGCAGCGTCAAGCTCGACGAGATCGCCCAGCATGGCCACGTCCTCACCCCCGGCCGCTACGTCGGTGCGGAAGAGGTCGAGGATGACGACGAAGCCTTTGCCGAGAAGATGCAGGTGCTCACCGAGAGGCTCGGCGAGCAGATGGCGAAGGGGGTGGAGCTTGACCAGTTGATCCGGCAGAAGCTGGGAGGGCTGGGGTATGAACTCTGATCCTCTGCGCGAAAGCGAAACCGTCGAGCTGAAAAAGAGCCTGGCCGAACTCAAGCAAGGGGTGATCTCCATCGCGGCCATCCTCAACAAACACCCGCGTGGCGAGCTTTGGTTCGGGGTTTCGCCTGACGGGAAAAGCCCCGGGCTGGACATCAGCGAGAAAACCCTCCGCGATGTTTCGCAAGCCATCGGTGCGCACATCGAGCCGCGCATTTATCCGCACATCGAACCCATCAGGCGCGATGACAAGGTGTGCCTGCGCATCACTTTCAGCGGGCAGGAAACTCCCTATTTCGCCTATGGCCGGGCGTATATCCGCGTGGCCGACGAAGACCGCCAGCTCGGTGCGCGTGAGTTGGAAAATCTCATTCTTGCCAAAAATCAGGAGGCCCTGCGCTGGGACAACCAGGCCCTCGAAACCCGCTACGCTGATTTGGCCGCGCTGGATACGGGCAAACTGCGGCGCTTCATCGAGCGCGCGCATTTGAGCTGGGAAGCGCTGAACAACTCGCCCGAAAACGCCCTCGAAAAACTCGAGCTGCGCAAGGACGGCCAGTTGCTCAACGCCGCGCGCCTGTTCTTCGCCCATCAGCCCATCCAGTTACGCTGCGCCGTGTTCGCCAGCACCGATACCGCCACCATCATCGACCGCCACGACTTCGACGGCGATATCCTCGAGCTGATCGAGGAAGCACAAAAGTACATCCTCAAGAATATCCACATCGGCATGCGCATCGAGGGGCTGTATCGGGTCGACGTGCCCGAAATTTCCATGGAAGCCCTGCGCGAAGCCATCATCAACGCCTTTTGTCACCGCGACTGGCGCGACCCCGATTACGTGCAGGTCGCTATCTTCAAGAACCGCGTCGAAATCCGCAACCCCGGTGAGCTGTTTGGAGGGCTGACCTTGGCGGAGATGCGCAAAGGCAACGTCTCACGCCGCCGCAACCCGCTGATCGCCGACCTGTTTCGCCGAATCGAAATGGTCGAAGGCTGGGGCCGGGGCATGCCCTTGATCCTCGAAAATGCGCCCAGCGTCGAATTCCGGCAGGTCGCCGGACTGTTCATCACCAGCTTTGCGCGGCCCTCGTTTTTTGAGGGGGAACACCAAGAAACTGCCCAAGAAACGACAGGAACGGCTGAAAACCCCAAGGAAACGCCAGAGAAACCCATTGAAAACCACACAGAAACCACACAGAAACCACACAGAAACCACAGAGAGAAATTGCTGGTTCTGCTAAAAGCCCAACCTGACATCAACATGAAAGACCTGGCCCGGCTGAGCGGCGCTACGCTTTACAGCGTTCGGCACCACCTGGAATCGCTGAAGGCCGCAGGCCGCATCCGCCACGTCGGGCCAACCAAGGGCGGCTATTGGGAAATTCTCGATTCCACGCCGGAGCAGGAGGGCGAAGCATGAACCAACGCCCCCCGGCAGCCCCAAGCGCCGTCCCACCAGCGCCGACTTTTGCGGCCACGACACTGGGCGAGATTTGCGAGTCCCAAGGTGGAGCAATACAAACCGGGCCATTTGGCAGCCAGCTCCACACGTCGGACTACAAGGAGTTTGGCATTCCGGTTGTCATGCCGACAAATATTGGCGATGGCGGCATTGTTGAGGATGGCATCGCCAGAATTGACCAATCAGACGTAGATCGGCTCTCACAACACAAGCTACAGTTGGGCGATATTGTTTTTAGCCGCCGGGGCGACGTAACGAAGAATGCCCTGATTCGAGAGCGTGAAGTTGGCTGGTTTTGCGGTACAGGTTGCCTGAAAGTCAGGCTTGGTAATGAGAAGACCGCGACCGCCAAGTTCATTTCGCATTGCCTGCGATCACCTGACATCAAGGAGTGGCTGGTTCGTCATGCCGTAGGTGCGACGATGCCGGGCTGGTCGAATCGGCGAAGCAAAAAGTCGGCTCTGGCAGGACGGCGACTCCGGTAGGTGTCGGGATTCCCGGCGCCGAATCACTCACCACCGGACTTATCAAGAATGCCAACTCGACCTGGCTGATCGGCCAGCCGCTGCGCGCTGATCTCGAAGCCGCACTCGGCCGACCGGTCCGACTGGCCAACGATGCCAACTGTTTTGCGCTTTCGGAAGCGACCGATGGCGCGGCGGCGGGGGCGGAGGTGGTGTTCGGTGTGATCCTCGGCACCGGCGTGGGCGGCGGCATTGTCGTTGATGGCAAGGTGCTGGTCGGTGCCAACGCCATCGCCGGCGAATGGGGACACAATCCTTTGCCTGGCGCTGAACCAGTGCATCCGCCCTGCTACTGCGGTCGCAGCGGCTGCGTCGAGACCTTTCTATCCGGCCCGGCGCTGAGGGCTGATGGTGGTGCCGAAAATGTAGCCGCCATGGCGCGCTATGAGCAGCGATTGGCACGGGCGTTGGCGCAGGTCATCAATATCCTCGACCCGGATGTGATCGTGCTGGGCGGTGGTCTCTCCAATCTCGACCGGCTGTATGATCGGGTGCCCCGGTTATGGGGTGAGCAGGTGTTTTCGGATGCGGTCGCGACGCGGCTGGTGAAAAATCGCCATGGCGACTCGTCGGGCGTGCGCGGTGCAGCCTGGCTGTGGCCCAAACAACAGGAGTAGAAAAGCTTGCATTCCCATCATCCCCAACCTGATTACATTTTCGATGTCGATCTGACCGGTTTCGAGGCGGCCGTGATCGAGGCCTCGCAAACCACAGCCGTTATTGTCGATTTCTGGGCCGACTGGTGTCCGCCCTGTCGCGCGCTGACGCCCGTGCTGGAACGCGTGACGAACGCATTGGCCGGCAAGGTAAAATTAGCCAAGATCGAAGTGGATGAGGGTGCCAACATGAAGCTGGCCGGCCGCTACGGGCTCAAGGGTTTTCCTACTGTGCTGCTGTTCATCCGCGGCGAAATCAAGGGGCGTTTTTCCGGCGCGCGCGCCGAACACTGGGTGAAAGAATTTCTTGCCGAGCACGGGGCGATATGAATGCCCCCTTCCCATGAAGGGTGAGACTTTGTGATCAATCCCTGGCAGCGCATCTTTGCGCCCTTCGCGGTCGGCTATTTTCTTTCCTACCTGCTGCGCAACGCCAACGCCGTCATCTCGCCTGAACTGCGGCAAGATCTGGGGTTGTCGGCGGCTGACCTGGGCTTGCTCACCTCGGCCTATCTACTTGTTTTCGGTGCCTTCCAGTTGCCGCTG
>CAIYZZ010000540.1 GCA_903930805.1 uncultured Rhodocyclaceae bacterium
ATCGCCAAAATGGCCGCACGACTTAAGTGGAACCCGAAAGCGCTTCGGTGGGCTGGTTGCAGACGGCAGACATCCGACTCGCCTGTATTTCTGCGGAGCCTGATGCCACTCGATATCTAGGATTGAACGGGGTTGTTTTCCCGCCCGATCCCGGTGCTTGCACATGGCGTAGCCACCGGTGGAGATATAGATGAACAGACGTGAAGCTGTGCTCGGTATGCTCGCACTTGGCGTCGTCCCTTTCGCGAAGGCGCAAGGAGCGTTCCCGTCCAAGCCGATTCGCATCATTGTGGGTTTTCCGCCGGGTGGTGTCGCAGATACTGCGGCGCGACTAATTGCGGATCACATGTCCAGACTTGCCGGTAAGCCTGTGATCGTTGATAACCGCCCTGGCGCGGGAGGCATCATTGCTGCGACCGCAGTGGCCAAGGCGACACCGGACGGCCACACGCTTCTGCTCAATCTCGCATATCCGGTGATCAACGCGCAGGCACTCCTGAAGAGCCTGCCCTACGACCCCAATAAAGACTTCGCTTTCGTCACGCCGATATTGGGAGGCAGCGTCCTGCTATCCGTGCACCGGTCGGTACCGGCGACCAACCTCGCCGAACTCGTCGAGTATGCGCGGCGCACCCCGGGCTTCGCGCTCGGGTCTTGGGCGCCCGGCTCACAGGGTCATCTTATGGTCGAGGCGATTAACCGGCACTTCGGCCTCAACATAACGCACGTCTCTTACAAAGGTGAGGGCCCGATGACCCAGGACATCATGGGCGGACAGATTCCCGGCGGAACGAGTTCGCTGGGCGCGATGCAGGGCGCGATCAAGGCTGGGCAGATCCGGGCGATCGCTGTAACCAGCGGGCCGCGTGGGGGGCGCATGAAGCAATTGTCCGAGGTGCCGACATTCGCCGAGCAGGGGATGAACGAACCAAGCGTGACGTTCAGCGGTTGGATCGGCATCCTCACCACCGCTGGCACGCCACGCGCCACGGTTGCAAAGCTCAACGAGTGGGTGCGCGACGCGCTGGCGCAGCCCGAGAACCGGGCGAAACTTGAGAGCTTCGGCTTGGAGGTGTTCTCCTCGACGCCCGAGGAGTTCGACGCCAGCTTTCGCACCGAGGCGCCACTCTGGATAAAGGCAATCAATGCTACTGGCGTAAAATTGGACTAGCGAACGGTTCGCACCAACTCTGAGTGTCCGAGAGGCGCTATAAGGCAATTCTGTCAGCGAGTGCTGATGATCGGTTGCTGACCTGGGCGTCGCCTGACTACCGAAAATTGTGGTCAGCGACCGCACTTCAATGACACGAGCCGTCACTACCAACCCTAACCCGTCACTAGCGCCAACTGCAAATCGCTCTGAGGCTCGGCGTGCGGTCTGCGGCTATTCTATGGCACGCCCACCGCCAAAGGGAGATCGATGATGACCGGCGTCGCCATGCACATGAACCGTTTCACTCTGCGCTTCGCCGACGCGGGCATGGAGCAGTCCTTTGCCGAGGAACAGGCGCGCAAATCCCTGCGGCCGGTTC
>CAIYZZ010000541.1 GCA_903930805.1 uncultured Rhodocyclaceae bacterium
CGGCGATCTGGTCGTCGAGCGCGGTCTTGCCCATTTCCTTGTAAATGGGGGTTTCAAAGGCATGCCCACGACCGAAACTGCCGCGGTTGTCGATCCGCCAGACGATGAAGCCTTCCTGCGTGTAGAGCACGTCGCGCTCGATGAGATTAAAAATGTTGGTGGCCCCGTACCGGTTGGAAATCATCTGCAAGGTCGGACCGCCGTACCAGTGAATGATGACCGGGTATTTTCGAGCAGGATCGAAGTTTTCAGGTTTGACGATTTGCGCGTACAGGTCGGTGCCGTCATGCGCCTTGAGTGTCAGGAATTCGCGCGTGACCTGAGGCAGCGTGATCACCGGCCCCGCGCTTTGCCCCAGTACCCCAACTTGCGTCCCATCGGCCTTGACAATCCACGTGGCCGGCGGCGTCGTAACATCAGAAAACTGGTCAACCAGATAGTTGCCGTCCGCCGACAGCGCGCCAAGGTGGAAGCCCGCCTGTTGCGACACCTGCTCCAGTTTGCCGCTGGCAATCTCCACGCGATAGATTTGACGTTCCAGCGGGCTGTTCTTGGTGCCCGAAAAATAGGCATATCGGCCTGCGGGGTCCAGGTACACCGGGCGGCCCGGTATCAGCAGGTTCCAGGCCGGCGAGTCAATCATCCATGCTCCCTGGGTCACCTGGCGTATCAGATTGCCCTGGCGTGAGTACAGATACAGGTGCATGTAGCCGTCGCGTTCAGAGAGCCACAGAAAACGCCCGTCGGCCAGAATGACGGGTGCGGCATACGAATTCTCATTGACCCAGAACGGATCGGTTTCCGTGATGATGATTCTGCCCACGGCGGCTGAAGGGTTCCATGCCATGAGCTTCAGGACCGAATGGGCGCGATTCTCCGTGACAAAGAACGCTTCCTGTGAATCGGGGAACCAGCCGAAAAACGGCATGATGTATTCGACGTCATCCGCCAGTGGGACTGCATGGCGTTTGCCGGTTTCAAGGTGGATCGTGTGGACCGATGCCTTCGGATTCGGGCTGCCTGCCGTAGGGTATCGGGTGTAACTGATGGTCGGCGGCGTGGTGCGATAGTCGGTTACTGGATGATTCTGGACGGCAGCCTCATCCAGGCGCAAATAGACCAGCCATTTGCCGTCCGGCGACCAAGCGTAGGCAGGCTGCGCCGAGCGGGTTGCCAGTTCCTCGTTGTAGACCCAATCCAGCGTGCCGTTAAAGACGGTGCTGCTGCCATCCGTAGTGAGGCGAACCAGCAGGCCGTCGCTCACGCGCACAGTGTAAAGATCGTTGTCCTGCACAAACGCAATGCGGCTGCCGTCGGGAGAAAACATCAGGCCGGTCTTCGGCTTGTTCCCCGCGGCCAGGGATTTCATTGCGCCTGTTTTGGCGTCCAGCAGCCACAGCGCGTTGGCACCCGACAGCAGCAACTGATCGCCCTGCAGTGACCATTGGGCAGAGGCAACAGAAATCTGGTCAGGATTGGCGCCGGGATCGAGCAGCACCCGCCTGGCGGCGGTCGCGGCGTCATAAGCCCACAATATGTCGCGCCCGTCAACGGAGTCAACATACGCCAAGGTAGCGCCCTGGGGACTCCAGCCGAAAGCTGACGGTCCCGGTCCCATCAGGGCGTTGGCTTGAACCAGCATCCGCGCGGACACCTTTGGTGTGACCGGCGGTGTAGGTACCGGGACTTGGCCC
>CAIYZZ010000542.1 GCA_903930805.1 uncultured Rhodocyclaceae bacterium
ATTTAACTTTCTCTCTATCGCTGGTGGAGTGGAAACAGGCGCCGCCCCGGTTTGATAGAGCATTGCACCCATGAAGACTAAGGCTCGCCGCTTGTCGACGAGGCGGTGGATTATAACCGCCGCAACCCAGAATATTCAACAAGTTGTGCCGGTTTGCTGTAAGTATTTACGTTGATGCGCTTGCCACGAGACGCTTCGGCTTCAACCAGTCATCAGCAGTGAATTCTCCCACGCCGATGAAGCCCTGCGAACCAGAAAGTCGGCAGCGGCGGGACGGCGTACCCGCCCGGCGGACGGCCTGCCCCAGCAGCAGGCTTCTGACTTCCGGTTCGGTCAATTGCACGACAGGCAGTTCGACCAGCAACGTATCCACAGGCAACAGCAGCTTGTCGCGCTCATCCACCGGTGCCGCCTCGAACTGTTCGAGCGCCAGTGCATCTGCCACATCCAGTGTTCCGACCCGCGTACGGCGCAATGCCGCCAGATGGGCACCACAACCCAGAGATTCGCCAATATCAGCGGCAAGAGTACGAATATAAGTGCCCTTGCTACATGCCACGGCCAGACCGAAGCTATCGCCAGACCAGCCTATGAAGTCAAGAGAGTGAATGGTAATTTCGCGCGGCGCACGCTCGACCTCGATGCCCTGCCGCGCCAGTTCATAAAGTGGTGTCCCGTCACGTTTCAGTGCCGAATGCATCGGTGGTACCTGTTGCTGAGTGCCAGTAAATCGCGGTAACATTGCGCGCACCTCAGCTTCCCCTACCATCACTGGTCGCGTGACGAGTACACGTCCTTCGGCATCGGCGGTATCTGTAGTAATGCCTAGACGAACCGTGGCTTGATAGGTCTTGTCTGCATCAAGCAGTTCGCCGGAAAATTTTGTTGCCTCGCCAAAGCACAAAGGCAGCAGACCGGTCGCCAAGGGATCAAGCGTACCCGTGTGTCCTGCCTTGGCGGCATTGAGCAACCAGCGCGCCTTCTGCAAGGCGGCGTTCGAGGTTATTCCCAACGGTTTATCGAGCAATAACACACCATCTACCTTGCGGCGTGGCGCTCGGCGTGGGGCGTTCATTTCTCCCGCATGTCGGCAACTACGTCAGCAGCCAAATCGGCGGCCACGACCTCGTCGATCAGGCGCGATAAGCGCGTCCCGCGTTCGACAGAAGCATCAAAAGTAAAGTGCAACTCGGGGATGTGATGAATGCGCAGGTTTCGACCGAGTTCACGCCGTAAAAAACCGGCGGCGCGACTCAAGCCCTTGGCAATTTCAGTAGCACGATCCGCCTCTGCCAGTGACGTATAAAAAACCTTGGCATGCGTGTAATCGGCAGTGATTTCTACGTCGGTGATGGTCACGAGCGGCAACAAATGCGCCACGCGCGGGTCTTTCACCTGACGCAGCAACTCCGAGAGATCGCGACGGATCTGCTCTGTAATACGGTCGGTGCGCGCAAAGCCATGCGCATTGGAGTGCCGTGTCGCCATCGCCGACTTTTTACAGATCCATCACAATGTGCGCGCGACTTCCTGGATCTCGAACACTTCGAGTTGGTCGCCTTCGTTGATTTCGTTGAAGTTCTTCAGTGACAAACCGCACTCGAAGCCTTCCCTCACCTCCCGCGCATCATCCTTGAAGCGTTTAAGCGACTCGAGTTCGCCAGTATGGATGACGACATTTTCGCGCAACAGTCGCACGTGGGCACCACGTTTGACAACACCGGACAACACCATACATCCGGCTACCGCACCCACCTTGGGAACGCGGAAAACCTGACGAATCTCGACCATGCCCAGCATGTTTTCGCGTTTCTCGGGTGTGAGCATGCCGGACATGGCAGCCTTCACCTCATCGACGGCCTCGTAGATGATGGTGTAATAGCGGATGTCGACACCGAAGTTTTCAGCCGCCTTGCGCGCACCAGCATCAGCGCGGGTATTGAAGCCAATGATGACGGCACTGGATGCCTGCGCCAGATTCACATCGGACTCGGAAATTCCACCGACGCCCGCGTGGATGACATTGACTTTGACCTCGGCCGTTGAAAGCTTGGTGAGTGATTGTGCCAACGCTTCCTGCGAACCCTGCA
>CAIYZZ010000543.1 GCA_903930805.1 uncultured Rhodocyclaceae bacterium
CTGGTCCATCGTCAGGCTGCGGACTTCCACATCTTGACTGCCGGTGGAAAGTCTTCCGGCACCAAATGCCGAGAACCGGTCTGTCTGGGACGGTTCGAGTGCTTCTTCGCGGCCGTTCAATCCGATGGAGGCCGAAGTACGGTTCCAGCGGATGGCCACGCGCGGGGAAATACCAGGTTTGACGGCGTCCTGTAGTCGCACCGATAGCCGAAGGCAGGGACGGACTTCGCGGATGACGATCAGGTCCGTACCGGATATCTTCGCCTCGATGCGCTCGTTTCCATCCGAGGAAACGCCCCGAAAAAAGATCTGCGGCTTGAGAAAGGAGACCTGACCGGAACGGAGGGTAACTGTGAATTCGGCAGAGCCGACACCTGGAGTCAGTGCGGATTGGGCGTACGTGGCAATCGGCTGGAACAGCAATGTGCCGATACAAACCGTGGCTAAGGGCCCCCAAAGGGCGCTTAAGACATTCTTTGATACGATAAACATATGCATGACCACCTCCCTCAACTTGATACGTGCATACTGATGCCTTATTTCTCACAAAAGCCTCATCAGGTTGGCGCGTACCTGCGTCCATCTTGCACTCACGGGGGATATTATTCAAATCCTCCTGTCGGAAAATTCCCTCCTTTTGTCGTCATGGCTGCGTAGCGGCGTGGATGTGATCCTGGCCATTATTTGAACCCAGATTATCCATTAGATCTTTTCACGCAGCCACAGGGATGACCGGCATGTACAAGGTTGCAGCTTGACCCTTACAATGTTGGTCATGTAAGATGACCAACATGAACCAGTTTAATATCGCCGACGCCAAAGCTCACTTCTCCGAACTCGTCCGCAAGGCGCTGATGGGAGAGGAGGTGGTGATCGCCCGCGACAACAAGCCGCTGCTAAGGCTGGTGCCCATTCAGCCGGCAGTGACCGAGCGCAAGCCAGGGTCAGCGGCGGGGCAGATTCTCTACATCGCGCCGGACTTCGACGCTGTACCGGCAGGCTTCGAGGACTATCAATGAAGGCGGCGTTGCTTGACACCAACGCCTTCCTGTTCTGGATCGCGGGCGGCACCGAGTTGTCGGAAAGCGCTCGTGCGTTTATCAGTAAGCCAGGCAACGAGATCTGGGTCAGCCTGGTCACCGCCTGGGAACTCGCCATCAAGTCGAATCAGGGCAAGATCAAGCTGGCCAGTCCGGTGACCCGCTTCATGAGTCAGCAGGTCGAATCCAATGGGTTTCGCCTGATGGGCATCGAACTGGATGACGTTGCCAGCGTCGAGACACTGCCGTTGCATCACCGCGATCCCTTCGACCGCCTGTTGATCGTGCAGGCTGCCAACCGCAAACTTCCAGTAGTAACCTCCGACAGTGCCTTCTCCGCCTATTCCATAAAACGTATCTGGTAATACCCCATGCAACAGACAGAAAACCTCAATATCGAATCCTTCGACCCGATGCCGACGCCGGAGGAAATCCACGCGCGCGTACCCATGACCGAAGCTGCAGAAAAGTCGGTGGTGGCGGGACGGCGTACCATCGAGGCCATTCTCGACCGCCGCGATCCGCGCCTCTTTGTTGTTGTCGGACCGTGCTCAATTCACGATCCGGTCGCCGGCCTCGACTATGCGCGTCGCCTGAAGGCGCTGGCGGATGAGGTCGCCGACACGCTGGTGCTGGTAATGCGCGTCTATTTCGAAAAGCCGCGCACCGCTACGGGCTGGAAGGGTTTCATCAACGATCCGCGCATGGACGATTCATTCCACATTGAGGAAGGAATGCAGAAGGCGCGCGAATTCCTGCGCGCGGTCAATGAACTCGGCGTGCCAGCAGGTACCGAGGCGCTCGACCCGATTTCGCCGCAGTACCTGGGCGACCTGATTGCCTGGACGGCCATCGGTGCGCGTACTTCAGAATCA
>CAIYZZ010000544.1 GCA_903930805.1 uncultured Rhodocyclaceae bacterium
GCGCGACGCGGCCAGACGCACGATCGCGTTCGATCAGGACGGCAAGAAATACAAGCTCAACGAAAAGACCGCGGTACTGATGGCGCGGCCACGCGGATGGCACCTGAACGAGAAGCATGTGCTCATCGACGGTGCGCGGATTTCCGGCAGTATCTTCGATTTCGGGCTGTACTTCTTTCACAACGCAAAGGAGTTGCTGAAACGCGGCAGTGGACCCTATTTCTACCTACCGAAGATGGAATCGCACCTCGAAGCGCGTCTGTGGAACGACGTGTTCGTCATGGCGCAGAAGGAACTGGGCGTGCCTCAAGGCTCGATCAGAGGCACGGTACTGATCGAGACGGTCCTGGCGTCGTTCGAAATGGACGAGATTCTTTGGGAGTTGCGCGAGCACTCTGCGGGCTTGAACATCGGGCGCTGGGACTATATGTTCTCCTGCATCAAAAAATTCCGCTCGCACAAGGATTTCTGCCTCGCCGACCGCGTCCACGTGCGGATGACGGCGCGCTTCATGCGCGCGTATGCGCTGCTGCTGGTCAAGACCTGCCACAACCGGGGCGCGCCCGCCATGGGCGGCATGGCGGCGCAGATACCGATCAAGAACGACCCGGCGGCCAACGCAGCGGCGATGAACAAGGTGCGCGAGGACAAGCTGCGCGAAGTGACCGACGGCTGTGATGGCACCTGGGTGGCTCACCCTGGACTGGTCCCGATCGCAAAGGAAGTATTCGATCAGCACATGCCGCAGCCCAACCAGTATGGCCGGCAGCGCTCCGACGTGCACATTACGGCCAAGGATCTGCTCGACTTCGAGCCGGAAACACCGATCACGGAAGCGGGCCTGCGCTACAACATCTCGGTCGGGATCCAGTACCTGGGCGCCTGGCTGGCCGGCAATGGCTGCGTGCCGGTGTTCAACCTGATGGAAGATGCGGCTACCGCCGAGATTTCACGCTCCCAGATCTGGCAGTGGATACGCTCGCCCAAGGGCGTGCTCGACGACGGCCGCAAGGTGACCAAGGAATTGTTCCGCAGCCTGCTCGCCGAGGAACTGCCGAAAGTGAAAACTTATCTGGGCGAAGCAGGATGGAATGCCGGCAAATACGAGCAGGCCGCAGAACTCTTCGGGAAAATCACCACCGATGACAATTACGTCGAGTTTCTCACCCTCCCGGCATATGAGCTGATCGACTAGGGCACTTTCCGATCAAAATGCGATTTCCGCGACGACCGGCGCGTGGTCCGAAGGCCGTTCGTTGCGGCGCGGTTCGAGGTCGACCGTGCAGCCGGCACAGTTTGCGGACAGCGCCGAACTTAGCAGGATGTGGTCGATGCGCAGGCCCAGATTGCGCTTGAACCCGTTCATGCGGTAATCCCACCAGCTAAACGACTTTTCCGGCTGCTCGAACAGGCGGAAGCTGTCCTTGAATCCAAGATCGATTAGACGCTGAAATGCCTCGCGCTCCGGCGCGCTGACCAGGACCTGGCCTTCCCAGGACTTGGGATCGTGCACATCGCGGTCTTCGGGCGCAATGTTGAAGTCTCCGAGCACAGCGAGGCTAGGATGCACCGCTAATTCCCGCTCGAGCCATGTTGAGAACGCAAGTAGCCA
>CAIYZZ010000545.1 GCA_903930805.1 uncultured Rhodocyclaceae bacterium
GAGGTGCTCGGCCGCCGCGAGCGCCTTCTCGCGGGCGCCGGCAACCGCCTCCAGTTCGGCCGTGCGTTCGGCTACGCGTTGCTCGAGCAGATTGCGTTCTGCCTCCACTTCCTTGCGCAGTTGCTCCCGTTCGAGCAGGTTGCGGATGCGATGGCGGGCGATGCTGACATTGATCGGCTTGGTCAGGTAGTCGGCAGCACCGAGTTCCAGACCAGCAGCCTCGGCATCCATTTCGGCCAGCGCGGTGATGAAGACGACAGGAATGTTTTGCAATGACGGGGTCGATTTGAGCCGCCGACAGACCTCATAGCCATCCATCTCCGGCATCATGATGTCGAGCAGGATGAGATCGGGGGGCATTTGTGCTGCCAGCATCAGTCCCTGTTGGCCGGAGGTGGCAAATTGCAGTTCGTAATCTTCCGCCAGAGCTGCCCCGAGGGTCATCAGATTGACGGGGGTGTCGTCGATAGCGAGGATGTGTGGCTTGCCTGGTTTCATGGGGTTCCTGTCGTCCATCCGTGGGCTTTGGCGATCCGCCGCAGGCGATCCAGAGTGATGTCGAAACGCAAGTTAGATAGTGGCTGGCCGGCTTCAGCGAATTCCGCAGCGACTGCAGTTTGTGCGACACAGCTTTGCAACGCCTTGAAGCGGCTGATGGCATCGAACTTGTTTTGCGCCAGCAAGGGCAGCAGGTCTTCCAGCAGGGCCATCAGTTGTGGCACATCCACGGGGCGGTCGAAGGCCGGCGGTGATGCCGGTGTCGGAAGCGTCTCATCCCCAGTTTTTAGCCAACGCCGCAGGACGGTTTGCACCGCGTCGATCGCGATGGGTTTGGCCAGGAAATCATCCATACCAACTCCCAGGCAGTGCTTTTTGTCTTCTTCGAAGACGTCCGCCGTGAGGGCGACGATTGGCAGGTGAGGGCGGTTGGTGGTCTTTTCCCACTGGCGTATCCATACGGTGGCGGCATAGCCGTCCATTACCGGCATCTGGATATCCATCAGCACGAGATCGAAGGGAGCGTCGCGCTGGAGGATCTCAATACACTGCTGGCCATTTTCGGCCAGGGTGGCGGTCAGGCCCGATTGAGCCAGGAGCGCTTGGATGACCTTGCGGTTCGTCTCATTGTCCTCGACCACCAGTATATGCCCGCTCAGTTGGGCGGCTTGGCTGTCAGATTGGGGAACCGCATTACGCTGCCGGACAGTTTCACGGGTGTCCTCAGCTTTGCCAATCATCTCCAGACGGACCCGGAACCAGAAGCGCGATCCCTTGCCCGGGACGCTCTCGACGCCGACTTCGCCACCCATGATCTGAGCCAGGCTGCGCACGATGGACAAGCCGAGGCCGGTGCCACCATACTGTCGGGTCATGGAACTGTCGGCCTGGGAGAAGGGTTGGAACAGGAGCGACTTCTTGTCGTCCGGGATGCCGATGCCGGTGTCCGAGACGGAGAATTCGACGAGACAGTCCTCACCTACGCGCTCCACCTCGCGGGCTTCGATATGAATCTCGCCCTGTGCGGTGAACTTGATGGCGTTGCCGACCAGGTTGGATAGCATCTGGCGCAAGCGGTGGTGGTCGCCCCGATAGCGCCCGTTTGCCGGTCCGCTCCAGGTTGCTTCGAGGAGCAATCCTTTCCTGTGCGCCGTTTCAAGGAACAGGGCCTGCGACTCGTGCA
>CAIYZZ010000546.1 GCA_903930805.1 uncultured Rhodocyclaceae bacterium
CCATTGGCACGCTCCACGAAGACTACGAAGAACAAGCGCAGCCCGATGTATCCGATGCCGCATTGGCGTGGCTCGCCATACACGCGGCGCACGTCGGGCCACAGCACCGCCGAACCCCACTCAAGATCAGCCGCAAGCGCCAAGGACACCCCATGCTTTGCGAGGTTGACAGCCTCTTTGGCCGGGTCGAAGGTGATGTTCACCTTATTATTGTATTAACAATAACAAATGGCGTCAATGATTTTTTGTTAATACATTATGGTCGATCGGGTGAGCCCGTCTTTCTCAACCGACATGAACACAATTGGTAAGTATTTGATTGTCCATGATAGCGATGCTGAAGCTGGCGTGACTTCGTTGACTGGCTAAGGCGGTGTGCCGCTGCGCTCCCAGGTCTTCAGCCGATAGCCGGTCTCGAAGATCCACCGCACGGCCGCGAGGCACAGGAGCATGAACAGCAGGGTCATGCCCAGGCTCAGCGCCACGCTGACATCGGCCACGCCGTAGAAGCTCCAGCGAAAGCAGCTGATCAGATAGACCGCGGGATTGAACGGCGAGAACTGCTGCCACGGCGGTGGCAGCATGCGGATCGAGTCTGCACTTCCCCGATCTCTCCGGGCCGGCGCGCGCGATCGCCGCGTTCAGGTAGGCAGTGGCAACAGTTGCGGTTTGCAGCCTGTTGTATTCCTTTACAACGTCCATCGCTGTTGTTATGATTTGCAACATGCCGGCAGTTCTGATTCTCGATGATCGCTACCCGCAAGGGGATCATGCTTTTGTCGCCGTGCGCGTATTTCGGGTGCCGGGCCGCGTGCTAGGCAGCACGCACGACCTGAAGTACAGCCTGGCTTATGTGGTGAACGGGGTGTGCGTGCTGCGCTTCGACAACGAGTCCGGCAAGGGCGACCATTTCCACAGGGGCGACAAGGAGGTGCCATACGCCTTCAGCTCGCTGGACCAGCTACTGACGGATTTCTGGACGGCAGTCGACGATTGGAGATAGCGATATGACCAACACCGTAACCATAGGCGTGGCTTCGCGCGCGGAGATCAAGGCGCGTTTCAAGCGCGCAATGACCACAGGCAAGCGCGTGGCGCCTTTCATCGGTTTCGCCGACGAGCGTGCACTATGGGGCACGCTGACGCCCCTGCGTTGGGACATTCTCAAGGTCATGACGGGCGCCGGGCCGCTTGCATTGCGGGAAATTGCGCGGCGTGTGGGACGAGACGTGCGCGGCGTGCATACCGACGTGCATGCACTGCTTGGCGCAGGATTGATCGAGCGCGATGAGGCGGGGTTTTGCTTTCCCTACGATGCGGTACATGTGGATTTCATGCTGAAGGTTGCGTGACTTTCTCAGGAAAGCCGGCACCTCAGGTTGACTGAACTGCTTGAGTCGGTGTGCCGCCGCGCTCTCAGGTCTTCAGCCGGTAGCCGGTCTTGAAAATCCACCACACGGCCGCGAGGCAGGCGAGCATGAACAGCAGGGTCATCCCCAGGCTCAGCGCCAGGCTGACGTCGGCGACGCCGTAGAAGCTCCAGCGAAAGCCGCTGATCAGGTACACGACCGGATTAAACAGGGAAACTGTCTGCCATACGGGCGGCAGCATGTTGATCGAGTAAAAACTGCCGCCGAGAAAGGTCAGGGGCGTGACGATCAGCATCGGCACGATCTGCAGCTTCTCGAAGCCGTCGGCCCAGATGCCGATCAAAAAGCCGAACAGGCTGAAGGTGACCGAAGTGAGCACGAGAAACAGGATCATCCACAGCGGATGCGCGATCTGGAATTCGACGAACAGGCGCGCCGTGGCGAGGATCAGTGCGCCCAAAATCACCGATTTGCTCGCCGCGGCGCCGACGTAGCCGATCACCACCTCGACGAAGGACACCGGCGCCGAGAGCAGCTCGTAGATCGTGCCCGACCACTTCGGCATGTAGATGCCGAACGAGGCATTGGAAATGCTCTCGTTCAGGATCGACAGCATGACCAGGCCGGGGACGATGAAGGCGCCGTAGCTGACGCCGTCGATGTCGCCCATACGCGAACCGATGGCCGCGCCGAACACCACGAAGTAAAGCGAGGTCGAGAGTACGGGCGAGGCGATGCTTTGCATCAGCGTGCGAAACGCGCGCGCCATCTCGAAGAAGTAAATGGCGCGAATGGCGTAGAGGTTCATGCCTGCCCCCGCACCAGGCCGACGAAAATGTCTTCGAGCGAGCTTTCGCTCGATTGCAGGTCGGTGAACTCTATGCCCTGCTCGCCCAGCGTGTGCAGCAGCGTCTCGATTCCCGTCCCGCCCTCCTGTGCATCGAAGGTGTAGACGAGTTCCCTGCCGTCGGCCGCGAGCTCGAGCGCATGGGCGGCAAGTGCCGCGGGGATGCGCGCGAGCGCAGTCTTGAGGTGCAGCCGCAACTGTTTCTTGCCGAGCTTGCGCATCAGCGCCGCCTTCTCCTCCACTACGATCAGTTCGCCCTTGTTGATCACGCCGATGCGGTCGGCCATCTGTTCCGCCTCTTCGATGTAGTGCGTGGTGAGGATAATGGTGACGCCGCTCGCGCTCAGAGTGCGCACCATGTCCCACATGTCGCGGCGCAGCTCGACGTCGACGCCGGCGCTGGGCTCGTCCAGGAACAGGATCTGCGGTTCGTGCGACAGGGCCTTGGCGATCATCACGCGGCGCTTCATGCCGCCGGAGAGGGTCATGATCCGGTTGTCCTTCTTCTCCCACAGCGAAAGTTCGCGCAGCAGTTTCTCGCACAGTGCGCTGTCGCGCGGCTTGCCGAACAGGCCGCGGCTGAAGTTGACGCTGGCCCACACGCTCTCGAAGGCGTCGGTGTGCAGCTCCTGCGGCACCAGGCCGATCCTGGATCTCGCCGCGCGGTAGTCGGATACGATGTCGTGGCCGTCGGCCAGGATGGTGCCGCTGGTCGGATTGACGATGCCGCAAATGACGTTGATCA
>CAIYZZ010000547.1 GCA_903930805.1 uncultured Rhodocyclaceae bacterium
ATCTCGAAAGAATTCTCAACGCCCGCGTCTATGACGTGGCGATTGAAACGCCGCTGGAACTTGCGTCCATACTCTCGACGCGCACGGGCAACCGCATTCTTCTCAAGCGCGAAGACATGCAGCCGGTATTCAGCTTCAAGTTGCGCGGCGCCTACAACAAGATCGCTCATCTCACTCCGGCACAGAGAAAGCGTGGCGTGATTTGCGCCTCGGCCGGCAACCACGCGCAGGGCGTGGCGCTGTCGGCGCAGAAGCTCGGCATCCGTGCCGTGATCGTGATGCCGACGACGACACCGCCGATCAAGATCGACGCGGTGAGAAAGCACGGCGGCGCCATGGTGGAAGTAGTGCTGGCGGGTGATTCCTACGACGTCGCCTACGCCCATGCCCTCGTGCTGGAAAAGCAGCAAAAGCTTGCCTTCGTGCATCCCTTCGACGATCCGGAGGTGATCGCCGGCCAGGGTACCATCGGCATGGAAATTTTGCGCCAGCATCCCGACCTGATCGACGCGGTGTTCTGCTGTGTTGGCGGCGGCGGCCTGATTGCCGGGGTGGCAGCCTACATCAAGCGCCTCCGGCCGGAAACCAGGGTGATCGGCGTCGAGGCAATGGATGCGGACGCCATGGCGCGCTCGCTCGCGGCCGGGCGCCGGATCAAGCTCGAGACGGTTGGCCTGTTTGCCGACGGTGCGGCAGTGAAACTGGTTGGCGAAGAGACCTTTCGTCTCTGCCGCGAACTGGTCGATGAGATGGTGCTGGTCGATACCGACGCCATCTGCGCCGCCATCAAGGATGTATTCGAGGATACTCGCTCGATCCTCGAGCCGGCCGGTGCGCTCGCCGTGGCTGGCGCCAAGGAGTGGGCCAGGCGCCACAAGGCGCAGGGCAAGACCCTGGTGGCCGTTGCCTCCGGCGCCAACATGAATTTTGATCGCCTGCGCTTCGTCGCCGAGCGCGCCGAGGTGGGCGAGCAGCGCGAAGCCGTGCTGGCCGTCACCCTGCCGGAGCAGCCCGGCAGCTACAAGAAATTCGTCAGCCTGATCGGCGCACGCAACATCACCGAGTTCAACTACCGCTTCCACGATGCCGGCGAGGCCCACGTTTTTGTCGGCATGCAGGTGGCCGATCGTGCCGAGGCAACGAAGCTGGTCAAGCAGCTGAAAAAGCATGGCTATGCCACGCTCGACCTTACCGACGACGAGATGGCCAAACTGCACATCCGTCACCTGGTCGGCGGTCATGCGCCGCAGCTCAGTGGCATAACCATGAATGAATTGCTGTATCGCTTCGAGTTTCCCGAGCGTCCCGGGGCGCTGATGAACTTCCTCAACACGATGGGCGATGGCTGGAATATCAGCCTGTTTCACTATCGCAACCACGGTGCCGACACGGGCCGCGTGCTGGTCGGCATGCAGGTGCCCCCGCAGGAAATGAAGGACTTCCACGCCTTCCTCAAGAATCTCGGCTACCGGCACTGGGACGAATCGAAGAATCCGGCCTACCGGCTGTTTTTGGGATGACGGCGTTTCAGCTTTCTCCGGATTCCGTCCGCTGGGCAAAATACAGCGGGCGTGACGTCATTCCGCTCTGGGTGGCGGACATGGATTTTCCTGCGCCATTGCCGGTGATTGATGCCTTGCGGCAGCGCGTCGACATCGGTCTGTTTGGCTATGGCCAGCCCTGGCCGTCGCTGGTCGAAACGGTGGTTGGCTACTGCGCGCAAGAGTATGAATGGGCGATCGAACCAGACTGGATCGTCTGGCTGCCGGGGTTGGTGAGCGGCCTGCATGTGGCCTGCCGTGCGGTCGGCGCGCCGGGTGATGGTGTGTTTACGGCGACACCGATTTACCCACCATTTCTCTCGACCCCCGTCGAATCTGCGCGCCGGCTGTTGACGCTGCCCTTGGTGCGCGATGAAACGGGTTGGGGCTGGGATTTTGCCGCTGCCGATGCGGTTATGAAAGCAGCACGACTGTTCTTGTTTTGTCACCCGCACAATCCCGTTGGCCGCGCCTGGCGCGAGGACGAGTTGTGGCAACTCGCGGCACTGGCCGAGAAGCACGATTTGGTAGTGTGTTCGGATGAAATCCACTGCGATCTCACGCTGACGGGCCGCCATCAGCCTTTCGCCACGCTCTCGCCCGAAATTGCTGCACGCACGATCACCCTGATGGCGCCGTCGAAAACCTTCAACATCGCCGGCCTCGGCTGTGCCTTCGCCATCATTCCTGATGCGCGCCTGCGGCGGAATTTTCTTGCCGCCATGCACGGCATCGTGCCGCATGCTAACGTGCTGGGACTGGCCGCCTGCGAGGCCGCCTATCGAGATGGCGGCGCGTGGCGCGCGCAACTTCTCGATACTCTGCGCGGCAACGCTGCGCGCGTCGAACAGGTCATCAACGGCTTGCCCACGCTCACGATGACGCGTGTGGAGGCAACCTTCCTGGCCTGGATCGACTGTAGCGGGCTGGGTATCGAGCATCCTGCCACGCTGTTCGAACAGGAGGGTGTCGGCTTGTCGGCTGGCGCAGATTTCGGGCCGGGGCGCGCTTACGCGCAATACGTGCGACTTAACTTCGGTACTACTCGTGCCCTGCTTGACGAGGCGCTCGCGCGTATCGGTAAG
>CAIYZZ010000548.1 GCA_903930805.1 uncultured Rhodocyclaceae bacterium
GACAATGCTCGCATGTGCGGCGACCCTTCACCCTGACATATTGCCGATCGTGCAAGACCGCGCCGCACTCGGAACAAACAGCGGGTTCCATTGACTAAGAATGTATTACGGGGTTCTTATGCATTGCTCAGTTTACTTCAGGAATGGGCTAACAACCCCCAATGCGCTGAGCTGAAACCGAGCTCTGCATATCTACAGGCTGACCGTTGATGTTGGCGGAGGTCCTGATGGTTCCAGACAGGGTTGTGGCGGTGAAGGAAACATCGCCAGTCGCCTTGATTGCGAACGTCCCTGCGCATGCCATCGAAAAGTGGAAGGTGTTGCCAGAGTACCTTCTATCCGAATAACTGCATCCAGAAGCACCGGGAGATGTGATGCTTCCGAGTAGTTTTGACGGATCCTTGGCATCTGCGTCAGTCAGGCATTGATTGGCTTGTATGGGAGGCATTGCCGCTGCGACCGACTGGACCTGAAGTGAAATTTGCCACAGGCCGGCAGAAATAGTTTGTGCCGAACAGATGGCGGGGATAGCGAGAATGAACGCCAGGATGTAACGAACATGCATAGCGGTCACTCTTCTACGTGGAGCGGCTAGCCGCTGAACTGATGACGGTGACGATCAGCACAGGCTTGGAAAGGTTTGACATCATTTGTTCAACAAACTGCTGTCGCTAGGGGCGTCCTTGCCCACCCTGCCCAGGGCCGCCTTGTCCACTGGGGCGTTCAGGACGGCACGCCATGGGATGATTCTCATTGTTTTTGGGCGGAGCAAAGCAGGTTCCAGTCACATTGTTGTTGCGTCGCCCAACAAAGATGCAGGCTGCACCGCTGGCCTTTCCATGGCAAGCGTCGATGGCCTCCTTCGGTGGATGATGATGCCCGCCTTGACCACCGGGTTGCATCCCCTGACTGCTCTGACCACTGTTTGGTGCTTGAGGTGTGCTGGTCTGAGCATTGGCGCCAAGGGCAAGACCAGCGAGCAAAAAAGCCACATGGACTTTACTCATGTTCATGATAATTACTCCCGAAGCTAAAGTTAGGTAGCATGTTGTAACAGACTGAGATCATCGCCATCTGCGCACGGCGTAGATAAACGATTATCAAATAGATTGCAGCAATCCAACTTCATTCACTGTAGCAAGCAGCCGTGTTAGATGCCGTAAGAAATTGAAAACGATTGTAAGTAGACCACATTCGTCACCGGTATCGTACTCACGCCTGCCAAACGCCATAGCCACCTTCACGCAGATCAATCGCCAACTCCACCTCCATGTCGCGCGCTGCCTCGTAGGTCATTGGGTTATACGCCTCGTAGATTTCAGGCAGTAGGTGCAGCCCATATTCTCGTACGTACCGGTTGGACTGGATTCCCGCCTTGTGCTTGTCGAAGCGCACGTCGGGATCTAATCCGGTCATGCCAACGTAAATACAAGGCTTGCCTTGGATGTGTCCGGGATTGCATCTTTTGAAACGCCCTTCGTTAAAAACGTCTTTCGACAGTTCGATCACATAGACATTATGATGATTACGGCGAGCCATACTCGCATATCTTTCATGCAGTGCATCGACCGCAGGCGACTGCGGTCGATTACAGCAGCGGTTGCTCGCATCGAGTGCATGTGCGTTTCTTTAAGTATGAAACCGGCCCTGTCGTTCCCGACGCTCTTGGGCATCGATGCACAGTCGGGCTGTAGGCTTGGCTTTGAGCCGGGGAAGCCCAATTTCGTCGCCGGTGTCCTTGCAGTAACCAAACTCTCCGCTGGCAATTCTTCCCATGGCAGCGATGAGTTCCAGCTTTGCCTGATGTAGGTGCTGAGCCGCGGCGTCTTGCTGTGCGATCTGGATTTTGTAGTCCGCTATATCGGCTTCATCACCTTCCGGGGCTTCAGGGTCATCCAACTCTTTCAAGGCTTCAATAGAGCTTTCGCATTCGTCCAGTTGGTGCTGGAGTTCATCTCGAAACCAGTCTAGCTGCTTGCTGTTCATGTACTTCCCGGCAGGGAGAGGGGAGATCTTTCGGGTCATAGGGAATCAGCACCTGTTTTGTTGGGGACGGGAGAGTATCACCAACAGCCGGGAGGTGGCCGCTTTACGGCGACGAACTTGAAGGGGTCAATTATTTCCGCAGCGTGCCCTGAGCAGACCTAGCCAGTCTAGGAAAGCAGACGCTCAGGAACGTTTGACATGAGGGTTAGGTCTCACTCTGGCCCAGGCGCGGTGCGTGGTTGACTCGACAACTTTGGGTGGGCCCAGACAAGAAGAACCTTGGTGCCCTTGTCGGCTGGGTTGGGGCACTTGCTATCGCCTTGGCCGTGAATGCCGCCGGTTGGACTGCAAATATGCTTGCCTTCGGAACTGTACAGCGGGTTGTATTGGTCGCAACACGGCGACACCATAAAGTACGCTACTTGGCCCCTGTGCGTGATTTGCCACACTTGAAGCGGAGCTTCGGACGCAAGCGTGGCTTCGTATTCCTGGATTTTGGAGCGTAGCCAAGGCGATACGGCATCTGGCGACACCGACTCACTAGCGAACAAAGTACTCGCTGATGCCAGCGCGCAGAGGGGGGTGCAGTTGCGTAATGGATGCATGCGTGTGTGCCCTGAGACCGTATGAACTATAGATGATCGTAAGCCCAACTACTCATAAATGCTTTGCGCTCACGGCCTGGAGACGTTGCAAGCATTGCTTTAGCATCAGCAAGAGACACCGATTCGTAGCCGGCTGTTTCCCCGAATATGCGTTGTAGCCTAAGCTGTGGTC
>CAIYZZ010000549.1 GCA_903930805.1 uncultured Rhodocyclaceae bacterium
CACTTCGGGTGAAAGACCGTAGCCTGTTTCGAAGCGGTTCGGGACAAGGAAATCCACCGTCGCGCCCATCTCGCGAAGCGCGCGCAGGCCGACCGCGCACGCCGTGGCGCCGTCGCAGTCATAGTCGGCGACGATAAGTATTTTATTTTGCGCGGCAATAGCATCGGCCAGCAGGGTGGCGGCGGTATCGATACCTTTCAATTGTTCCGGTAACAGCAGGGCCGAAAGTTGGGTGTCGAGTTCATCGATTTTCTGAACGCCGCGCGCGGCGTAGAGTCGCGCCAGCAGCGGATGGATGCCGGCTTGTTCGAGCATCAGCCGTGCTCGCTGTGGCACGGGCCGTACGCTTATTTGCGTCACGCCAGATCCGTGAGCGGCAGTGGACGTCGCCAGAAACGCCAGAGGTTGCCGCGCACGAGTGAATAAACCACGGATTTAGGTGTGCCATGTACGGCAGTGCCGATCAGACGCAGCGCCTGGCATTCACCTTTTTTGAGCGCCGCCAAGGCGGGTGTGAGCCAGTCACGCTCGAGCGTCAGGAGCGCCTGCCGCCAGGAAAGTGCGTCATGCATGCGGGCGGGGTGGGCCAGTAAGTCGAGGTGACACAATATTTCGCCACTGGCGAGTTGAAAGGTTGCGGGCGGTGCGAGGTGGGGCGTGTCAGCCTGGGCACTCAAGCCGGCAATTACCGGGTCGTCGCTCCAGATGACAGCGTAGTCGGTCTGCAACTTTTCCGGCAGGCTGCCCTGACCCCAAGGCCAGAGACTATTGGCGACCGGTTTGCCAAGACTTTCGCGCTGGCGATTGATTGGGTGTGCGTGCAAGACCGTTTGCGCTTCGGCCAGCAAGCGGCGCCATTCCTGGCCATCCAGTCCGGCAGGCAATGCTGGATCGACAGAAAAGCCGATGCAGTCCGGAAGCGGCCGGGTATCCAGCAATAGGGAACGGCAAAGGTGTAATTCCCAGTGCCCCGGGCGTGATGCCGATAATTCACCCCACCCGGCAAACAGTGGTTGCATGGCATCAATCAAGGCAGCAGATTCTTCCTCGGTAAGTCCGAGTCGTGCCGGATCGGCAAGGGATATGCCCGTGTGTGCGACCTGCCAATGCACCGGATCGAGGCAGATCCATTCACCGCTTGCCGTTCCGCCAGCGCCGACTTTTCTCAGCGCGGCAGCGGGGAGCGGGCTGGTGAGTCCAAAGGACCTGTTGATCCAGTCGGAGGGCAAGTCATTGCGCTGCCCGCGTCCCAAAATCAGCGACAAACTTGGCGCAGTCAGGTCGAAGACGGTATCGGTGAGGATTTCGCCAGGCAACAGCAGGCCGGGGACAATCAGGGTCAGATGCATCGGCGCATGCTAGCACGATGATTCGTACCGATTTACCTTGCTGCACCGCAACAAAAATTGTATTCTTACGCCATACGTAAGCAGCGATTAATGATGATGCAGTTCGTCAAGAGGTGAATCATGACTCCACATGAAATCAAACAGTTTTTGATCGAGAAGGTGCGGCTGTTCGACGGCTTCAGTACCGAAAAAATAGACAGCATTCTGGCCGATAGCGACGTGCGTAGCTTCGAGGGCAAAGAGGCGATCAGAGAGTGCGGCGATCTTGGAGAATTCTTCGGCGTGATGTTGACGGGGCGTGCCGAAGTTTCTCTGACCGGTGCGGTCGGTGATCGTACCATTATTAACGAATTGAACGACGGCGATGTGTTCGGCGAAATGTCGCTGCTGACGGGCGATCGCACCGTGACCGACGTCATCGCGAGCAACCGCTGCTTTGTCCTGCTCATTCCGCAAAGTGTCTTCAACCGCGATATCGTGACACAACCCAAGGCGGTGATGTTCCTTTCACGCCTGCTGGCAGAACGAGTGAAGGCGAATGCAGCCCAGGCCATCGACCTTTCCAGCAGCCAGGTGCAATCGCATGCGCTCGCCAATGCCGCCGACCCGTACGCCTTGAAACTGAAGTCGGAAACGCCGGGACGTATCCTCGCGCTCAATGTCGGTCACGCGCAAGTGCGCTTCGGCATTTACGCTACCGAGGACGAGAGCCTCAACGTGCATGGTATTTTTGATCACCTCAGCAACGGCGATGTGAGCGTGCGTCTGAATGCCGGTGGCCAAGTAACCGAACGCACGCGGCCGTATTTTGAACTGGCCGACCTGTTTGTGGCGATTTTCGACGAGATCGGTAGCCTCGGCGGTCGCTTTGCCTTCATGCCGCAGGAGGTGGTGGTCGTTGGCCATCGCGTCGTGCATGGCGGCAGCAAGTATTACAGCTCGACTCTGATCACGCCGGATGTGATGAAGGACATTGAGGCGCTGGCGGTGTTCGCCCCTTATCACAACCCGGTGAATCTTGATGGCATCAAGGTGGCGATGAAGTATTTCCCTGCCGTGCCACATATCGCCGTGTTTGACACCGCCTTCCACCAGACCTTGCCGACCTACGCCTACATGTACGGTCTGCCCTACGATTACTACAAGAAAGATGGTATTCGCCGCTACGGTTTCCACGGCACCTCACACCGTTACGTTTCGCTGAAGTCGGCGGAAGTGACGAAGCGGCCACTGTCGGAACTCGAAATTGTTTCTTGCCATCTGGGTATCGGCTCATCGATGTGCGCCATCGACCACGGTCGTTCGGTTGATACGACCATGGGCCTGACGCCGTCCGAGGGGCTGATCATGTCGAATCGTGCCGGTAACCTCGATCCGGCGGTGATGATCCACCTGATGGAGCATTACAAGATGTCGCCCGACGAGTTGTCACGCCTGATCAACTCGGAGAGCGGCATGAAGGGCATCTCGGGTATTTCCGGCGACATCCGCGAGATCGAGGCTGCTGCCGACGAGGGGCATCATCGGGCGCTGCTGGCGCACCGCGCTTACTGCTACCAGATACGCAAGACCGTCGGCGCCTACGTCGCGGCGATGGGCGGTATCGATGTACTGGCCTTCACCGGCCGTATCGGCGAGACCAGCGCCGCCGTGCGCAGCCTGGCTTGCCAGGGTCTCGAATTCATGGGCATCCGCCTCGACGAGGAGAAAAACCGCACCCTTGGTTCCGTCGCTTCCCATGCGGTGATCTCCAGCGACGATTCACCGGTCAAGATCATCGTCATCACCAGCAACGATGAGCGTCTGGTGGCCTGGGAAGCGCTGCGCGCCACCGAACGCAGCTTGATTGCGCGCAGTGGCGAGGAACAGGAGGACGAGCCGATTCCTGTTGAAATTTCTGCGCACCACGTGCATCTGGCGCAGGCCGATGTCGAAAAGTTGTTTGGTCCCGGTCACCAGTTGACGCCGGAACATGAGCTGTCGCAACCCGGCCAGTTTGCTTGCGCCGAAAAAGTGCATCTGGTCGGCCCCAAGGGCAAGATCGCCAACGTGCGCGTGCTCGGCCCGACCCGTAAGGAAACCCAGGTCGAAATCGCCATGACCGAGCAGTTCAAACTCGGCATCCAGCCGCCGATCCGCGAATCGGGCGACCTCGCCAATACGCCGGGTATCACGCTCGAAGGCACCCATGGATCGACGCAGATCACCCATGGGGTGATTTGCGCCCAGCGCCACATCCACATGTCGCCCGAAGATGCCATGCGGCGCGGGCTGCGCGACAAGTACGTCGTGCGCGTGCGTATCGAGGGCGACCGCGAACTGATCTTCGGCGACGTCGTGGTGCGGGTCAATCCGAACTTCCGCCTGGCGATGCACATCGATACCGACGAAGGTAACGCCGCGAGCATCCGTACCGGGATGATCGGATTCATCGACGAGATCCAGATCCGGCGCTGATCTGAAAAGTTGGCGCTAGCGGCACGGTTCACTTGGCCAGACAGTCGTCCGGATAGCGGTTAGTATTCGCCGTTCGGATTTTCTCAGGGGAATGCCGTGATAATCGAAAAATTGATTCGTGGGGCCACGGCTGTGATTCAATTGCAGGGGCAGTTTGATCATTCGACCAGTCAGAAATTTCAGAGCGCCATAAGGGATGTCTTTGATAACAAATCGATGAATGAAATCGAAGTTGACCTGGGTGGGGTCGATTACATAGACAGTTCGGCCTGCGGAATGCTTCTCTTCCTCGGCAACAAAGCCGGGCAATCCGGCAAAACTGTAGCCCTTGTGGGTGCAAGGGGGGCAGTTAAAAATGTTCTCAAGATAATGAATTTTGAGCGATTGTTCGCCATCAGATAGAAGGGGCGAGCCTGGCACGTCGGCGCAGGTGCCTGCCTGCGCATGGATATTTCCGTTGGCAGCTTCGGCAAACTACATAACTTTAGTAATATCAGCAGCAGATTGACGCCCCGTTGGGGCGGTTGTGGCATGATCAACGCAGGACAGGCCATCACATCCATAAGAGATGCGAGGCGGCATTCGTTGGAGGAGGATCACCATGAAGTCACGCTGTTACGCTGGACGGGTGCTGTTTGTTGCACTGCTCAGCCTGCTGTTCTCCGCGTTCGCCCTTGCTGACAACAGCAAAGGCGAACTGGTGTTCGGCGTCTATCCGTATCTGTCACCCAATCAGATCGTCGAACAGTTTTCTCCGCTCGGCGACCATCTAGCCAAGGCGCTGGACCGTCCGGTGGTGCTGCGCTCGGCACCGAATTTCGCCCAGTTCATCGACCGCACCCGCGCCGGCGAATACGACATTATTTTTACCGCCCCGCACATGGGACGTCTGGCCGAAAAACGCGACGGCTATCGGCCGTTGGCGCAGTCCGGTAATCCATTCGTTTTTGTTGCCCTGGCGAAGAAGGGTTCGCCCGTCAAATCGCTTGACGACATGCGTGACCGGGGGCTTGCCGTTGGCGCGAAGTTGTCGATGACCTACCAGGCCATGAACCTGGCGCTCGGAAAAAGCGGTCTGGAACTTGGAAAAAACGTCAAGTTCATCGATACCGCGAGCTTCTCCAACATAATCGAAGCCGTCTTGCGCGGCGAGGCGGATGCGGGCGCTGCCCCGACGATTCTGCTGAATAACGCCCCCGCCGAGCAGCGTGCCCAGTTGCAGGAAATTTACCGCTCGCAACCGGTGCCCAGCTTTTTTCTCCTCGGTCATCCGCGCAACGGTGATGCGGTGCTAAACAAGTTGCACGCCGCCCTCATCGATTTTGCTGGAACACCTGTTGGCAAAACGTACTTCGTCAAGTCGCTGCAGGGCGACTTTCGTCCGCTGGATGCCGCGACCATGAAACGTATCGATCCTTTCACCACCGTGTTTGATTCACCCTGAGCCTAATGGACGCTGCGAACACGATTCCCTGGTACTGCTCGATCCGGCTAAGGCTGGTGGCGGCAGCCGTGATCGTCGAGGCGGTCATGCTGACCTTCTTGCTCGCCAACAGCTACCGCCTGGTGAGTGAAGCACTCGAGTCGCAAACCCGCGTACGACTGGAAGCGCTGGCGCCGCTGCTCGATGCCTCGCTGGCCGGGCGGGTATTCCAGCGCGACCACAGCGAAATTGCCGCCATCATCAGGCAACTGGTCGGCTCGAAGCGCACGGAGATCAACTACATCGTCGTGTTCGATCGGCGTGGCGAAGTTCTCGCAAGCGTTGGTGCGGTCACGCCGCAACTGCTGTCGAATAGTGCTGCCGAAGACCGGAATGTAGCCGACGCATTGACGGACCTGACCTACGACACCTCGGTGCCACTCACCGTGCAAGGCAGCCCGGTGGGCTCAGCGCGTTTCGGTCTGTCGCTCGTCGATCTAGTCACCCTACGTGGCAATGTGCTGGAACAGAGCATCTTGATCGCCCTCGGCGAGATTCTGCTGTCGCTATTGCTGCTGGCGACGGGCAGCTACCTCATCACGCGCCACATATCTAGCCTGGTCGCCGCCACGCGCCGTATCGCCAGCGCCGACTATTCAACGCCAATCAGCATCACCAGTCGCGACGAGATCGGCGTGCTCGCAGACAACTTCAACGCCATGGCCGCCACCGTCCAAAGCCGCATCGAACAGCTGGCCGAAAGCGAAATCCGCTTCCGCAGCATTTTCGATGCCGCCGGCGATGCTTTTTTTATCCACGACAGCACAGATGGCCGCCTGATCGACGTCAACCTGCGCATGTGTGAAATGTACGGGTGCACCCGCGAACAGGCATTGAGTGCCAGGCATGATGATTTTTCGGTCAATGTCGAGCCCTTCACCCCAGTTGTAGCCATGGAAAAAATGCGTCTGGCGCGGGAGG
>CAIYZZ010000550.1 GCA_903930805.1 uncultured Rhodocyclaceae bacterium
AGATTCTCCTGGTTTGCCATGCAGATGCTTGATAGCGTTACAGTGTGGCCATCTTGCTCGACTACCTGCTGGAGTGATCGACAAATTTTCAGGGTATGTCCGTCTGTAGTGGAATAAAGAATCAAAATGTTGGCCATGGCGTCGATTGATAGATGTACTGCACGGTTTAACGGCGAAGTCCGCAACTACGCTATTCTGCTACCTGAAAGCTGTCCCTCGCGTACTTGAGGCTACTGCCCACGGTATAACACGGGCCTTGGACGGTTTCGTGTTCGGTTACAAGATGGTTGGTGGAACCCTGCAGGTAGCTCCCGGCTTCCAATGCAAAGGACGTTCCGCAGGCTGGACAAGTCACTCATGCAACTGCGTCGCATCAGCATCGACCCGAGAGGACATGGTTGTTGCGGAATTCGAAATGGCCGTCGTTTGAGTAACGTGAAGACCGTGTGAGTGAGTCGCGTCACCTTTAAAACTCGAGATATCCATGACCTCTACACCCAGTCGCCAACGCATCAAGTTCAACGAACCAACTAACGGCCAGCGATTCTATGAACTGCCCAAGGTTGGTAGGTTTCAAGAAACTCGCGCACCTCCAGGCCATGAGCGGAAATATCCTCGTCGGTAATGTTGCGGAAACCGGCAATTCCTGGAGGCAATAGCAGCAGTTCCTGCTCGTGGGCGACATCGAGCTTCCAGTCCGGGTAGCCGGCCTGGACATCGCGGATCGACGCCCCGGAAAGTTCACGCAGCTGCTCGACAATCAAGCGATTGCCGCGAGACATCGCCAAGTTGGGATGAAAGACATTAATCAGAATGTGGGGAGATGCCATGAAAGCCTCCTTGCTTAGAGTAGCCAACTAAACGAATTCTGTATCGTGCTGCGCATCAGACTCGAATGATATGTGATTCAACTCCTCGGCGCGGAGAAGGCTCTATATCAGACCTTTGTAACCGAAATGTCTGGCATGACCTTTGCGTTGCTCTTGATGTCTCAGCGACAAATTGAAGGAGGTAAAGCAAATGATGCCACTCGAACTCGTTGCACTCTGCGGTGGTTGCGCGATTCTTCCCTACGTTGCTACGGCGGCTTGGGACTGGGCGACTTCTCGCCGAACGCACCAAAATGATCCAGATGCACCGCAATGAGTCAGCAGTAATTAGCCCAGGTGCTTGATGACCATTCTGGATCATCGTCATAAGTGGCTGACGCGTAGCCAACTTATGAGGATGGCCACAGGGTTGTCCACAGATTTTGTGGATGAGATTCCAGAGCGTTCCGTTGCCTTGGAACGGACGTTGGTGAGCGCATGGAGTTGCCTGTCAATACACCGCAAACTCGCTTCCTAGAATGCCCTTTCCTGATTCGGCCTAAGCTGGAGGATAATCGCAAAAGTTAATCATTAAAAACGACTGGACCCGTCAGCTATAGGCGTCTGGGAGGACATCCACCATGAGTATCCGCACTCGTATTTTGATCATCATCGGCCTGGCCATGACAGCACTCGCGGCAATCATCGCGTTCAATGCCCTGCAGGTTCGCTCTGCGCTGATGGCTGAGAAACAGCTCAAGACACGTCACTTGGTGGAGGCTGCATACGGGGTACTGGAATTCTGGCATGCCAAGCAGAAGACCGGTGCCGTTGATGAGGAAACAGCTAAACGCGAAGCAGCCGCCACCATCAAATCCATGCGCTACGAAGGAAAGGAATATTTCTGGCTCAATGACTTTACGACGCCAGTCCCGAAGATGATCATGCACCCTGCCGTGCCGGCGCTGGACGGCAAGGTGCTGGATGCAGAGAAATTCAATTGTGCCACCTCGATGCAGGCGGGCCTTGATGGTTCCGTTGTCACTACCGATGGCAAGAAGAACCTGTTTGTAGCATTCAACGAAGTAGCTGGCAAGGCGGGCGTTGGCTATGTCACCTACGATTGGCCCAAGCCCGTGGCCGGCGGCGGTACAACGAAGGAACTCTATCCCAAGATGTCCTACGTCAAGAAGTTCGAAGGTTGGAGCTGGCTGATTGGTTCAGGCATCTATATTGACGACGTGGCGGACGCGGCGTTTGCCCGATTGGTGCGGGATTCGATGATCGCGGGCGGTATCGCGGTGCTTTTACTGGGATTCTCTCTTTGGCAGGCCGGCAACATTGTGCGGCCGCTGGCGGTAGCGGAAGCAGCATCACGAGAGGCAGTGCGCTCCAACGACTTTACCCGTCTGGTCCCGGTTTCCGGTAACGATGAAGTGAGCCGGGTTTCCGCTGCCTTCAACGACATCATGGCCAAGCTGCGCGACATCATTCACGAAACCTACCGCTCCGCCGATGCCATCAACGCAGCCGCCGGGGGCATTTCTGCGGCCGCCGGAGAAATTGTCGGTCACACCGAACGCCAGTCTTCTGCGGCAGCTGCGACAGCCGCTGCCATCGAGCAGATCTCCACGTCGCTTTCCGAAACAGCCGCCAACGCATTCGAATCCGAAAAGTCGGCCCAGGCTGCGGTTGATGATGCCGGACGGGCCGTGATCATCACTCAGGAAAATGTGACGGGCATGGGAAAGGTCGCGGCAGCCATCCGTACCTCAACCGAGGATGTGCGGCAACTATCGGAAAGTTCCAGTCAGATCAGCGACATCGTCAGTGTCATCAAAGACATCGCCGATCAGACCAATTTGCTGGCGCTGAATGCTGCCATTGAGGCGGCACGGGCCGGCGAACAAGGACGTGGCTTCGCTGTCGTTGCCGATGAAGTGCGCAAACTGGCTGAGCGCACCTCGAATTCCACCCAGGAGATCGGTGGGCTGATCGACAAAATTCAGGCGCAGATCCAGCAGACCGTTGGCTCGATGGAAGCGGTTGACCATCAGGCAAGCTTGGGTGCTGAATCGGCGCGCAAAGCCGATGCGGAGTTAGGGAACATTGTTGCGGACGTCGAACGTTCAGGCGGGCGAGCACGCGATATCGCCCATGCCGTGAGTGAGCAGGATTCTGCGGTTCAGGAAATCGCACGTCAGGTGGAGGAGATTGCATGTATGACCGAGGGGGCGACTGCCTCCGCTCGTCACAACAGCCAGACTGCCGAAGAACTTTCTGGACTGGCTACGGCGCTGCGCTTGGCCGTGGCACAATATAAAGCCTAAGCTACGAGTACCAAATAAAGCGACCATAACGTCGCCAGAAGTCAGGAAACCGTAATGTTGGGATATCAGTTGCGCTGTTATTTCGCTACCGTTCGCTGGACGGCAGCAGTTTGCATCGTCATTCTGTCTTGGTTTTCGTCGAGTTGCTACTCTGCGCCCCCCGCTGCCGGCGAGATATATCGACTGCTCATACTTGACTCACAGGAAGGCAATCCCTACGACGAGATTCGCGCAGCGCTCCTTGCTGCATTGGCGCAGCAGGGCTATGTAGAAAATCAAAATCTGAACGTGAAGTTGCAGGTCATCGGTAATGACCGCACACAAGGCGAACGGCTACTCGTCGAAGAACTGAAGAACCGCTATGACGTGATTTATGTCGGCGGTACGGTGGCCACGATCGCGGCGAAAAATGTGCTGCTCGGCAAGTCGCAGTCGGTGGTGTTTGCCGCTCCAACCGATCCTGTCGGCATCGGCGTGATCCGCGACTTCAATAGTCCGCCTTTCGCTAATTTCACCGGGGTTTGTTATCCAGTTCCACCCAAGGCGCGCTTGAAATTCATCAAGCAACTGCTGCCGAAGGCGAAAATTCTTGGCCTGATCTACGCAGACATGCCGCAATCACGCAGCTACAACAAATGGGTGCAGGATCTCATAACCAATGATCCTGAGTTTAAAGGCATCAATATCATCTTCCGCTCGGTCCCCCTCGTGACAGGGGAAGCTGGCGACATCAAAATGGCCGAGGCGGCGATCCCGCTGATCAGGGAACTCGACCCGCAGGTCGATGCTTTCATCAAGCCTAACGACCAACTGGG
>CAIYZZ010000551.1 GCA_903930805.1 uncultured Rhodocyclaceae bacterium
CGAGGCGCAGGCGGCGGTGCGCATTGAAGGCGCGTGGCCGCGCATCCTTGCCCGCCAGGATGAACTGCTGCGCCTGCTGCAAAACCTGGTCGGCAACGCCCTCAAGTTCCGCGTCGAAGGTCGCCCGCCGGTAGTCACCCTCAGCAGTGAAGTCATCGATGGAAATTGGCGGTTCTGTGTCACCGACAACGGCGTCGGCATCCTGCCCGACCAGATCAGTCGCCTGTTCCAGGTCTTCCAGCGTTTGCAATCGCGCACTGCCTACGAGGGCACCGGCATCGGGCTGGCGCTGTGCCGCAAGATCGCCGAGAACCATGGCGGGCGCATCTGGGCGGAGTCGGCGGGCGAGGGACTGGGCAGCCGATTTTGCGTGGAATTGCCGCTGCTACAGGATGAACCCCATGACGACTGAACAAGCGCGCTTCGTCATCCTTCTCGCCGAAGACGAGCCGGCCGACGCGCATCTGGTCAAGACTGCCCTGGCCGAAAATAAAATTCCGGCCGAGCTGCATCATGTGGTCGATGGTCGCGAGGTGTTGGAATTCTTGCGCCGGCAAGGTCCGCGCTTTGCCGCTGCGCCGCGCCCTGATCTGATCCTGCTTGACCTCAACATGCCGCGCATGGATGGCCGCGAATGCCTGGCGGCGCTCAAAGAGGACGCGACCCTGCGCACTATTCCGGTGGTGATCCTGACCACCTCGGATGTCGAGCGCGACGTCGTCGCTTCTTATCAGCTCGGCGCCGCCGGTTACATCACCAAGTCGGTGGATATGTTGCAGTTCTTGGCCGCCATTCGCGGCCTGGGCAACTACTGGATTGATCTGGTGCGCCTGCCGCAGCTGCCGCAGTGAATTCGGAGAAAATCTCATGACTAAACCAGTTCGGGAGGATCTGTTAATCCTCGTCGTCGAGGACGATCCCGGCGACTTCGGCCTGGTGCGGGTGCATCTGCGTCTGGCCGGCTTTAACCCGCCCGGTACGCCGGATCCACTGACCTGGGCAGCGAGTCTGGCCGAGGGCATCGCTGCGGCACGGCGCGTCAAACCCGATGTGGTGCTGCTCGACCTCTCGCTGCCGGATTCCTCCGGGTTGGCCACCGTGCATGCCCTGCACGCCGCCGTGCCCGATGTGCCGATTGTGGTGCTTACCGGTAGCGACGAGCACAGACTTGCTCTCGACGCACTCGAAGCCGGCGCGCAGGATTTTCTGGTCAAGGGCCAGTTCGATCAAGACATGCTGGGCCGTGCCCTGCGCTACGCCCTGGTGCGCAGCAAGCTCGAACAAAGCCTGCGCCAGCACCAGCAGCACCTTGAAGATATGGTGCTGGAACGCACTGCGGCCCTCTCCATTGCCAAGGAAGCCGCGGAGGCGGCGAACCGAGCCAAGAGCACCTTTCTTGCCAACATGAGCCACGAGCTGCGCACGCCGATGAACGCCATCATGGGCATGACCGACATCGTCTTGCGGCGGATCACCGACCCGAAACACATCGAGTACTTGACCAAGGTAAAGACCGCGTCCACC
>CAIYZZ010000552.1 GCA_903930805.1 uncultured Rhodocyclaceae bacterium
GGACGGCACATCCTGGTGGTGGATGACGACCCGCGCAACCTGTTTGTCATTACCGCCGCGCTGGAGCAGCAGGGCGCGCAAGTGGATAACGTCCTCAACGGTCGCAAGGCGCTCGAGTTCCTGGCGACGAACCGGCCCGACCTGGTGATCATGGACATCATGATGCCGGAGATGGACGGCTACAAGACCATCAAGGCCATGCGTGCCGAACCGCGCTTTGCCACCATTCCGGTGATGGCGCTGACCGCCAAGGCGCTGCCGGACGATCGCGAGAAAGCCATGGCGGCAGGCGCCGACGATTATCTGGCCAAGCCGGCCGACTATGACGTGCTGACCAACATGGCGGCCGCCTGGTGCGAGGGACGGCGATGAACATCGGCGTGCAAAGCGCGCATGACGCGTCCGGCGCACCCTGCCGCCGCATCAACCTGCTCGGGCGGCTTGAACGCACCGAGGAGGTGGCCGAACTGTGCACCCTGCTGGCGCTGCCGGATTCCTTGCCGATCGAACTTGTCTGTTTCGATGCCGACCTGTTGCCCACGGCAGTGATCGTCGCCATTGCCGATGCCCTCGATCGCGGCATTGATCTCAAGGTGCGCGCCTACCGGCCGCAGCTCGCCTTCAGCCTGCTGCGCCTGTCGCTGCCGGTGCTGCCGGTGCTGCCGGTGCAGCAAGTACAGCCACAGACAGCGCAGGTCCGGCTCGAAACCTGTCGCGCCGTGGCGCTGGCCGGTTCGGCCAACAGCCTCGACAAGATCATCGGCATCGTCGAGCGCCTGCCGGAAAGCGACGCCACCGTCTTCGTCGCCCAGCACATCCAGGAAGACCAGCCCAACCTGCTCGATAAGCTGCTCAAGACACGCACCGACTACAGCGTGCTCATGCCGCAAAACCTCATGAAAGTGCAGCCGCGCACTATTTACATCGCACCGCCCGGCCACCACATGAAGGTGGCGCATGGCCTGGTCTACCTCACCCGCGACCTCAAGATCAGCTATGCCCGCCCCTCGATCGACGTGTTGTTTGAATCGGTGGCGGCCGAATACGGGCCCAGTGCGCTGGTCGCCCTGCTCTGCGGCTATGGCCAGGACGGCGTGGCGGGCTGTGCCGCCGTGCGCGCCGCCGGTGGCTGTGTGCTGGTGGAAGATGGCAGCGAGTGCGCGGGGGCCGGCGTGCTGCCCGACGCCGCTTTCAGCGCTGGCCATTTTGATCATCAACTCAAGCAGCGCGGTATCGCCAGCATCGTCGCCGCCGCCGTTTCGCCGCGCAGCCGCAAGGCCGGTGAAGCAGAGGGGCCCCTGCTGGATCTCTTCCTGGCCGCGGTGCATGAACACACCGGTTACGATTTCTGCAATTACCAGCGCGGCACCCTGGAGCGGCGCATCGCCAATCTGATCCAGCAGGGTGGCTTCGCCTCCTTCCTGGATTTGCAGCGCGCGGTCCTGTCGAATCCGCAAGTGACCCAGCGCCTGCTGACCGAGTTGTCGATCAACGTCACCGAGTTCTTCCGCCATCCCAAGCAGTTCCGCCAGTTGCGCGAAGAAGTGCTGCCTTATCTCGCCAGCTTTCCACTGATCAAGGCCTGGTCGGCCGGTTGTGCCACCGGTGAAGAAGCCTATTCGCTGGCCATGCTGCTCGACCAACTCGGCCTGCTCGACAAGAGCCGCATCTTCGCCACCGACATCAACCGCAGCCTGCTCGAACTGGCCCAGGCCGGCCTCTACCCGCGCGAGGTGCTGCAAAAAAGCCGTGACAACCACCACATCGCCTGCGACTGCGACCATTTCCCGCAGCGTCTGGAGGATCACGGCCGCTTCCTCAAGGTGGCAGAGCGTTACCGTGAGCGGGTGCTGTTTCATCACCACGCACTCGGGCAGGACGGTAGCTTCAATGAGTTCCAACTCATCATCTGCCGCAACGTGATGATCTATTTCGATCCCGACCTGCAACGCCGCGTCTTCGGCCTGTTCGCCCAGTCGCTGCACCGCGAAGGCTTTCTGCTGCTCGGCCCCAGTGATGGCCTGCGCGCGATGGCCCTGGAATGCCAGTTCAAATCCCATCCCGCCGGGGACCACCTTTACCGCTACGCCGGTAACCCGCCATGAATACCGTCACTAACCCGCCTTTCGTCATCCTCATCGTCGATGACAATCCCAACAACCTGTTCACGCTGCGGGCGCTGCTCAAGCGCTTGCACGACTGCGAGATCATCGAGGCGGATTCTGGCGCAGCGGCGCTCGGCCGCGTGGTCGAGCAGCCGGTCGACCTGATTCTGCTCGACGTGCAGATGCCGGGGATGGACGGCTTCGAGACGGCGCGTCACCTGCAGATGACGGAGCGCACGCGCAGCATCCCGATCATCTTCATCACGGCTGTTTTCAAGGCCGAAGAATTCGTCCATCACGGCTTCGACATCGGTGCGGTGGACTACCTGACCAAACCGATCGACGACAGCCTGCTGCTCAACCGCATCCGCCTCTACCGGGGCATTCACCAGCGCGAACGTCAATTGGCCGCCATGGTCGAGCAGTTGCGGCGCAATGAGCAAGCCCTCTCCATTGCCAAGGAAGCCGCGGAGGCGGCGAACCGGGCGAAGAGCACCTTTCTTGCCAACATGAGCCACGAGCTGCGCACGCCGATGAACGCCATCATGGGCATGACCGACATCGTCTTGCGGCGGATCACCGACCCGAAACACATCGAGTACTTGACCAAGGTAAAGACCGCGTCCACC
>CAIYZZ010000553.1 GCA_903930805.1 uncultured Rhodocyclaceae bacterium
CTCGACCGTATCGAACGCCTGCCGGAGCAGTTGCCGATGCTCTATCTGAGCCTGACGCGCTGAACCGATCAAAATTGGCTGCCTGACCCGCCAAAAGCCAAATCTTTTATGTTACGGATTCAAGGTCAAAACTGATCGCGCAGACTCAAACCTGGATTGGAATTACAACCAGCGCCGCATAGAATAGCCACCGATAATAGGACGCTGCAGGGCCGCGCTGGCGATCTGTCTGCCCCATTTGAATTCCTTGAACAGCACCACGAAGCGCCACATGTCGCGCAACACCTTGGCGCGATCGCCCCAGCTCAGCTCCATCAGCGCGGCGGGAAAATCCGCCTCGTGCGGTTTGTCGAAAGCGATCTTCAGCGGATTCCACTGATCGGTGGTGCGGCGCACCTCGGAGGCGATCATCTTGCGGTAAATCTCCTGCACCGGCCGGTTGCGCAGCCGAGCTTCGACCACCGCTTCGCCGGAAATGGCACCGGAATGCAGCGCGCAACTCATACCTTCACCGATCATATTGAGAAAGCCGGCGGCCTGCCCGGTGACCAGCACATTGCCCTTGCCGAACACGTAGCGATTGATCAGCGAGGGGCCAAAATTCTCGGCGCAGCCTTCGATGTCGTCGTCGGGTGGCTGCAGGCGCACGCAGTGCTTCTCTTCCAGATAGCGCTGCACCACCTGATGTTTCCTGGCGAAATTGTCGCCGCGCTTGAAGCCGACGCCGACGATCTGTCGCCCATCGCGCGCATGGCTCCATGTGTAATGGCCGAGACCGGGATGGAACCAGAAATGGAAATAATCGGGGCTCAGCGGGCAATCGATGATGTCGTGGAATTTCTGCCCGACGAAGAACCATGGAATCTGTTTCGGATAATCCGGATAGAGCGCGCGAACCACCGGCAAACTCGGGCCGTCGGCGCCGATCACTTGGCGTGCGCGGTACTCGACCGGCTCGCCCTGCTTCCTAGCCTGAACCAAAACATGACCGCCCCTGTCCTCCAGGCCGACAAAGGATGTCCGGTCGTGCACCTCGGCGCCGCTGCGCTGAATGGCCCAGTAGTCTGAATATTTGCGATGCAGATGCGGCGTGGGACCGCCGAAGAAGTCCATGGGCATGGAAACCATGCTCGGGAAATGGAAGGTGACGCCCCGGCACGAGGTCGGCTCGTGCAGGGTCTCGCGCGGCAGCGGGCCGAAATTCTCCAGCAGGAAGCGATGCCCGCGCGGCGACAGGATGCCGCTGCAGATCTTGTGTCGCGGCAATTCCTTGCGCTCGAGAACAAGGGTTTCGAGTCCGGCATCGACCAGCCGCTTGGCGGCGGCGGCGGCGGCAAGGCTGGCCCCGACAATCACAACATCAACGGAACGCATACGGTGTTTCCTTCTTCACAAATTCAGTCTTCGGCGAGTTCGGCGACGTGCACCACGGGAATGTCGCAGACCCGCTCGAAGGCCGCGCGGTCGTCCTGGCTTTCGACCACGATGCGCGCCGGATTGCGCCCTTGCAGTATCCATGCCGCCTCCATCACGGCGGGAATGGCGATACGTTGCAGATCGAGATTCAACATGCAGCCCGTTTCTTTCCGCAAGCGGTCGTAGTGCCCAACCAGGCGCTCGTAGTCGGCGTGATAGGCACGCGGCTCGATCACGTAGAGGTCCGTTGCGCCGAGCTTGCGGCGCACCGACACCTTGCTGCTCAAAGCTTCGCCCGGGGTCCGCCGCATCAATCCCGGCAGCCGGCGGCGCGGACTGTCGTCCGCAATTTTCACCGCCGAGTGCGTCAAGCGCTGCCGCAAGTCGAGTATCAGGCCGGGGATGTCGGCGCTGTTCGGACAGGCCGGCTCGCAGGCGCCGCACAGCGGGCAGGTCTCGATCAGCAGTGCGAACTCGTCTGTCATCGCGCCGCGCTGCGCGGCCTTGACCAGGTTTTCGGGAGTCATCCGCGGATCGCGGTCGCGCCGCCACAGCGGGCAGACCAGAAGACACAGGCCGCATCCGTTGCAGTCCGCGCGGTCCATCGGCTCGCGGGGCGCCTTGCCAAAGAGTCTGAGCATCAGAAAATCACGTCCCGGTTGAGGATCATCGCCGGATCGGCGTGGCGCTTCAAGGCGAGGTGCCGGTCCACCAGGGCATCACCGAAAACGCGCCGGATATAGCCCTTCATCATGCCGCCGAAACGGTAATAGCTGCCACCCAGATCGACGCCGATATCGTATATCGCGTTCTTGAAAGCCTGAAAATGATCGCGGCTATACACCTCACCCTCAATCATAGGCTCGAATTCGCAGCCGTAAGCCCACCCCTGCACGCCGGGCGGGATGCAAGACATTTCATAGTGCGGCTGGTGGTCGGGCCTGAGTCTGATGCCAACGCAATACAGCGTGTAATGCGGGAAATACTTGCGGCAAACCGCGTTGCCACTCTCGACGGCCTCGATGAAGCGGTCGGCCGGCATGGCCAGATCGGGGATCACCATCTGCCGCGAACCCCAGAACTTCCACACTGCGCGCGAGAACACCACGCTGCGGTCGTGCATGCGTCCGTCCTGCATGTATTCGGCGCGGCGAAACTCGGGAAACACCTGGTGCTTGCGTTGCAGCAGATACCAGGCCTCGCCCAGTTTCCATGGACGCAAGGCGTAGTGCCCGGCCATGTGCAGCACGAAGCCCAACTCGCCGTGGCCGCGCAGACGCGACTGCCAATTGGCGCGAAAAGCGACTTCGCGCTCTTCCGAGTCGAAAGCCACCAGCAAATTCACCGCGCAATCCATGATGGTCAGGATGCCGGAGTAGTCGCTGGCGTCGTTGCGATCGAGCAGTTGCAGATCCTCGATGGCCGTGCGCAGCGAGGAATAGTAGTAGTAGTGCATGGACAGCGGCGTGTAGGGGCGCACGCGCAGCGTCGCTTCGGTGATGACGCCGAACTGGCCGTAACCCAGGATCACCCGCTGGAACAATTCGGCATTCTCCGTATCCGAGCACTCGACAATCTCTCCGATCGGAGTCACCACCTGCAAGGAAAGGGCCTGATCCGCGCTGCAGCCGAGCCGAGCCGAATTCACGTCGACGCCGCCGACCCCCAGCGTGCCGCCGACCGAGGATGTCAGATTGAGCGGCGCCGAAAGGTAGTCGAGATTCTCGCGGCGTAGTTCCTCGGCCAGACTATGCCAGAAGATTCCGGCCTCCGCACGCACCGTCAGCGCCGCCGCATCGATGCGCAAGACGCGGCCCATGGCGCTCATGTCGAGCAGCACGCCGCCGAAGGCCACCGATTCGCCTTCGGTTGTTAGCCCGCCGCCGCGCACCGTCACCGGCACATGGTGCGTCTGCGCCGCCTTGAGCAGACAGGAGATCTGCTCGGTGTCGCGGGCAAGTACTATGCCATGCGGCAAGCCGTACGCCGTACCGCCGGCATCGGTGACATACGCGTCGCACACGGATGCACCTTCGGCAAGCTCCACGCCATCATCGCGCAAGGCCGCGACGAAAACGGGCCAGCTGGTGCCGTTCCAGCGCGCGGGATTGGTCTGCTGGCGCGTGATACCGCGCAAGGAGTCGGGAGCGACCGGGCAGGGGCCGACGGTGCCGGGCTCAACGGGGAAATTATTTAACAAGAAAATCTCTTTTTATTGACTGCCGCGCATCATACGCCGGGCCTGATGTACAGTCTCTTGCCACGCATCACACGCCGGTGCCATCCCAGACGAGGAGTTTGATCCGGGTGCGCCGGTTGTTGTGAAAGGCGTAGGCGCTGCTGTCGCAGGGGGATTTCTGTACCCCGAAAAATAGTAGAACTACCGCGAGGAAGGCTGGAATTACCGCCACCAGACTGTGGATGAGTTCAGACGAGACATCCATTAGCAGGTTGACGAAACCCAGAGCCCAAATGCTCTTGGGGATACGCGGAGTGGCGTCGGTTCGAGGTGTCAATTCACATCCATATCGATTTCAGCAAGGCGCAGCGGGTGAGGTAATCTCGCACCAGTGTAGTCTTGGACACAACGCACTACCTTTGTGACCGATCCCGACGGCTATGACTTTGAACAAATTGGCAAGAACCAACTGGAAGGAATGAACTGATGATCAAGACAAAATCCTTTGCAGCACAAGAGCCCACCAGCATCTTGGCACCATTCGATATCCAGCGCCGCGATCCGGGTGCGGATGATGTGCAGATAGAAATTCTTTACTGTGGGGTATGCCACTCAGACTTGCACACGGCGCGCAACGAATGGAAAGGTACGTTGTATCCGTGTGTCCCCGGGCATGAGATCGTCGGACGGGTTGTTGCCGTGGGAGACAAAGTCAAAAATTTCAAGGTTGGCGACTTGGCTGGCGTGGGCTGCCTGGTCGACAGCTGTGGCCACTGCCATTCCTGCGTCGAAGGTGAGGAGCAATACTGCGAGAACGGGTTTACTGGAACCTACAATGGTCCGCTGTTCGGTGGGGAGAACACCTACGGCGGCTATTCTCAAACCATCGTGGTCAAAGAGTCCTTCGTCCTGCGTATCCGACATAACGAGAAGGTTCTGGCGAGCGTGGCACCGCTTCTGTGTGCCGGCATTACCACCTACTCACCGTTGCGCCGTTGGGGTGCCGGGCCGGGCAAGCAAGTAGGCATTGTCGGCTTGGGAGGTCTCGGCCACATGGGTGTGAAATTGGCCCATGCCATGGGGGCGCATGTGACCCTCTTCACGACATCTCCGGGCAAGATCGAAGATGGCAAGCGATTGGGCGCTGATGAAGTTTGTGTATCTACCGATCCTGACCAGATGGCTGCACGGGCGACTCAACTCGACCTGATCATCAACACTGTCGCGGCTTCCCATGATCTCGATGCCTACCTGAGCCTTCTCAAGCGTGATGGCACCATGATATTGGTTGGCGCTCCGGCAGAGCCACATCCTTCTCCGAATGTATTCAATTTGATCCTCAAACGTCGCAATTTAGCCGGATCATTGATTGGCGGAATACACGAGACACAGGAGATGCTGGACTTCTGTGCCCAACACGGCACCGTGTCGGATATCGAAACGATTCCTGTGCAGTACATAAATACGGCCTACGAGCGCATGCTCAAGAGCGATGTGAAGTATCGGTTCGTCATCGATATGGCGACTTTGGCTTAATAGAAACTACAGCTTGGAGACAGTGAATAGTGCGGTTGGGTGTTTCGGTATTGCATTGAATGTCTCAAGTCCAAGCGTTTGAGACAAATGCCAAGCCTTGATTGCGGCGCTCTGAGATATTTCGGTCAGATGAGAACGTCATACTCGTGATTTATTTCAAAGTGGAAAGACGCAGTGCCTCCTCATGGACGGCACCCATTTTATCCTCCCACTTCATTGCGGCGCGTTTTAGCGTTCCCTGCATGTCGCGCTCGAGCGCTTGGCGCGCTGCTTCAAGGCGCTGCCATTGCCATCGGGCCTCCAAGCGCGCCATGAATGTTCTTTGGAATTGTGCCGCGTTCATTTTGGAGTATTCGGTGGCGCTTCTGACGGGTCCGAGGCGTTTTTGCAGTAAGTCGTAGGCGCCGTCCTGCCCCGCTGCCAGCCGAGCTTTTGCGTAGATTGAATAGAGATCCTCGGCCAGAGTTGGGATGAACATCGAGTCGCGCGCCGAGATCATGGCGTCCTGTGAGTTTTTGTAAAAGGCGGCCCATCCAATAAGTGACTGGGCGGCCTCGGGAAGCAAAAGGTCGCCGTGATCGTCAAGGATGTCGAATATCAACTCTGATAAACTTTTTGGAGATGGAGATGCGGCGCCCGCCACCAATGCCTTTGGCTCGGGAAGAGGGCGCACCACGAATTCCTTAAGCGCTGCGAGTTTTTTAGCCATCCGGCGCAAGGACTCGGTGGGCCCTGCCCCGCCGGTAATCGACTTTTCTTTGGTGGCTAGTGCGGCGAGAAGCGCCGCGCGCGGAATTTCCTTGAAAAGTCCGGGGCGCATCTCGACCAGTATGTCGGCGATTGCCGCCAGGTCGCCGGCGTCGTCGGCCGCCGCCCCGTTTATCTTGGCGACGAGCTTTTCGGTTTGCGCACGCGCGTCGATGCTTCCGCCAAGTGTTCCGGGGTCGGCGAGCAGGGAGACGACCATTCCGTTGGCAAGGCACAGCCACATCTCGGACTTACTTCCTGCGGCGGGCCGTCCGGAGACGCATTGCTGAGCCCCCGGAACCGCTGTTGGAGCCAGTGGTGTTTGCGCCGAATATGTCTTCACGATGAAGTCGTAGAAGGCCTTGGCTCCACCGGCCTCGGCGCAGGATGCGGGCCCGTAAACGCTGACGGTCATAAGAGCCGGCGAGCCGGAGTGTTTTGCCGGAGCTGGGGCCTCGGTGTAATAAACGGCCTCAGCCTTCGGGTCTTGTCCGGGAAGAGTAAGCAAATCGGTGAACTTGCCGCCGAGGCGCTCGATAAACTGAGGCTTGGATGCGCCTGCCAGAACGCAGGTTGAAAGGCAGGCGGCGCAAA
>CAIYZZ010000554.1 GCA_903930805.1 uncultured Rhodocyclaceae bacterium
CAGAGAGAGATGTGGTGGCGGTGGCTATGCTGCTCATGCAAGAATCGCTGAGGGCATTGCTGGAGCACACTCTGGCATGACAGCTGAGGGCGACAACAGAGTGCTGATGCAAAAGATCGTGAAGGACATTTTGTCTGACACCCGCCTCGGTGCTGGCAAGACTGATTCACTCAATGATGTCGCGGCCTTGCTGGTGGTGATGGATCGCAAATGGAGTGACGTGTTTCGCCAGATCCTCGGCAAGACAGAGCGTAGTCTGGTGAATGAGATTCTGGCCGTGCGTAATAGTTGGGCGCATCAAGAAACCTTCTCCGGCGACGATGCGTACCGCGCGCTTGATTCGGCGGGTCGGCTGCTGACTGCCATCTCGGCGCCACAGTCCGACGAAATCGAAAAAGTGAAAATGGAACTGTTGCGCGTGCGTTTCGATGAGCAGGCGCGTGGCGAAAAACGCAAGACGGCAGGTGCCGCCATCGAAAGCAGCGTGACAGGCAGCCTCAAGCCCTGGCGCGAAGTGGTGATGCCGCACGAAGACGTGGCCAGCGGACGCTACCAGCAGGCCGAGTTTGCCGCCGACCTGTGGCAAGTGCATCTTGGCGAAGGCACGGATGAATACCGCAACCCGGTAGAGTTTTTCCGCCGTACTTACCTGACCGAAAGTCTCAAGGAGATGCTGGTCTGTGCGGTACGACGTTTGACAGTCGGCGGTGGCGACCCGGTGGTGCAGTTGCAGACCAACTTCGGCGGCGGCAAAACGCACTCTATGCTGGCGCTGTATCACTTGTTTTCTGGCATTGCGCCGACCGAATTGGCCGGCATCGACGTGGTGTTGGCAGCCGCTGGTGCCGGCAAGATTCCGACAGCGCGGCGGGTGGTACTGGTCGGCAACAAGATTTCTCCGGGTAATCCATCGACCAAGCCCGATGGCACAGTGGTGCGCACTCTATGGGGCGAACTCGCATGGCAATTGGGCGGCAAGAAAGCTTTCGCCCGTATCAAAGCCGACGACGAAAAGGCCACCAGCCCTGGCGACGTGCTGCGCGAACTCTTCAACGAATACGGCCCCTGCCTGATTTTGGTGGACGAGTGGGTGGCCTATGCGCGCCAACTTCACGACCAGAGCGACCTACCGGCCGGCGGCTTCGAGACGCAATTCACCTTCGCCCAGGTGCTGACCGAATCGGCCAAGCTGGCGAAGAATTGCCTGCTGGTGATCAGTCTGCCCGCTTCGGACACTTCCGGCTCGCCACATACCCAGGCCGATGATGTGGAAGTCGGCGGCACGCGTGGGCGCGAGGCGCTGGACCGGCTGCGCAACGTGGTGGGTCGCGTTGAATCGTCGTGGCGTCCGGCGAGTGCTGAAGAAAGTTTCGAGATCGTGCGCCGGCGCTTATTCCAGCCAATGTCCGACCCGGCACAGTTCAAGGATCGGGACGTGGTGGCGCGCGCCTTTGCCGAGTTCTACCGCACCCAGCAGGCGGAGTTTCCACCCGAGTGCCGCGAATCCGAGTACGAACAGCGGATCAAGATGGCGTATCCGATACACCCGGAAATCTTCGACCGGCTTTATACCGACTGGTCGACCCTGGTGAAATTCCAGCGCACGCGCGGTGTGCTGCGCCTCATGGCGGCGGTAATTCACAGTCTCTGGGAAAAGGGCGACCGCAATCCGCTTATCCTGCCGGGCAACGTGGCGATTGACGACGCGCGTGTGCAGTCCGAATTGACACGCTATCTTTCGGACAACTGGGTGCCGGTGATCGAGAAGGATGTCGACGGGCCTAACTCCTTGCCGCTCAAACTGGACAGTGAGTTGCCCAATCTGGGCAAGTTTTCGGCCTGCCGACGAGTGGCGCGTGCCATCTACATGGGCTCGGCACCGACCACGGCGGCCGCCCATAAAGGCATCGAGGATCGGCGCGTAAAGCTGGGTTGTGTGATGCCCGGCGAATCTCCCGCCGTGTTTGGAGATGCCCTGCGGCGCATGGCTGGTGCGGCAACCTATCTATATCAGGACGGCCCCCACTACTGGTACTCGACCCAGCCAACGGTAACCAAGCTGGCGGACGATCGTGCCGAGCAATTGAAACGTGATCCGGACAAGGTGGTGCATGAGCTGGAGCAGCGATTGCGTACGGACTTGGCGCGGAAGGGCGACTTCAACCGCATCCACCCCATGCCGCAAAGCGGTGCCGACGTGCCGGACGATCTGGATGCGCGCCTGGTGGTGCTGGGCGTCAACCATCCTTACAGCAATGAGAGCGACAGCGCTGCCAGGGTCGTCGCCAAGGCGATTCTGGAAACGCGTGGAAACACGCCGCGCCTCTACCGCAACACACTGGTGTTTCTGGCGGCAGACAAGACCCGCTTGCAGGATCTCGAGGAGGCCGCTCGCAAATATCTGGCTTGGGAATCAATTCTGGCCGAGCAGACCAACCTCAATCTGTCGCCGTATCAGGTGACCCAGGCCGAGACCCAAAAGACCGCTGCCGACAGTACGGTAACTGCTCGACTGCCGGAGACCTACCAGTGGCTGCTCGTGCCGGTACAGGCCAAGCCACAAGCTGCAATAACGTGGGAGGCGCTGCGTCTGTCAGGAACAGATGCTCTGGCGGTGCGTGCCAGCAAGAAGTTGCGCACAGATGAACACTACCAGACCAGTATTGGATCAACATGCCTGCGCATGGAACTGGACAAGATTCCGCTATGGCGGGGCGACCATGTCGCGGTGAAGCAATTGGTCGAGGATTTCGCGCGCTATCTGTATCTGCCGCGCCTCAAAGATTCGACGGTACTACTGCACTCGATCAGCGAAGGGCTGAATCTCCTGACATGGGTGCAGGACAGCTTCGGCTTTGCCGATAGCTACGATGAAGATGCCGGCCGCTACAGGGGGCTGCGCGGCGGGATGATGGTGACGCTGACCGATGCCCATGCGCCGGGACTTGTGGTCAAGCCAGATGTGGCGAGCAAGCAACTGGATGAGGACAAACCTCCAGTAAATCCTCCACCACCACCGCCACCGCAACACGAACAACCACCCGGCCCAGCAAAGCCCAAACGCTTCCATGGATCGGTAATCCTTGACACGGCTCGCGTTGGCCGCGATGCCAGCAAAATCGCCGATGAGGTGATTGCACATCTGGCCGGGCTGGTTGGGGCGACCGTGACTGTGACACTGGAGATAACCGCAGAAGTTTCAGGTGGTGTGCCTGATCAAGCTGTGCGCACGGTGACCGAAAACAGCCGGACGCTGAATTTTACGGATCACGGATTCGAGAAGGAATAGCCGGGTCCATCACAAGCAAGAAAGAGATTTTGGGAGGTTAACCCATGCCACACAACTCTGAGCTGATTCGTGAAGCATCCGCATATGCTCCGCCCCTTCAATAAAGTCTCTGACACGGGCAAATCCCAGCCAGAGGTTTTCACTCTGGGTTCGCCATCATGCTTGCGGCCGAAAAGGTCGCGCGATGAAAACGGATAAGAGTAAAGAGCCGGTCGCATCCTGGCCCTTCCCACACCGGTCGCCCGCTTTTTCGGAAACAGCCGCTAAGTGCCCCTGTAGCCGTAGGGAGTTCGGGGTAAATTCGGGGCAAACGCCTAGGTCTTACCAGGGACATTCGGGGCTTTTTCGGGGCAGTAAAAAGCAAAAAAGCCGACTTTCGTCGGCTGTTTTGCTTCTGCTACGATCTGCCATCTCGTGGATGATTTTGCCAAATCGCCTTAAAAATCAAGGTGTTTGGCGGAGAGGGAGGGATTCGAACCCTCGTTAGGATATTATCCTAAACACGCTTTCCAGGCGTGCGACTTAAACCACTCATCCACCTCTCCGCGGTGGGCTGCGTCTTTGGCAGGGCGCGAATTCTAGCAGAGTCAGCCTTCGCTGTGCCGCAGGGAGAGGTCGATGGCGCGTACGTCCTTGGTCAGGGTGCCGATGGAGATGCGGTCGACACCGGTTTCGGCGGTGGCGCGGACGGTTTCCAGTCGAACACCTCCTGAGGCTTCGAGTTCGGCCCGGCCGGCGGTGAAGCCGACGGCTTGGCGCATTTGCGCCAGATCCATGTTGTCGAGCAGGATCATGGTGGCGCCGGCATCCAGTGCTTCGGCAAGTTCTTCGAGTGATTCCACTTCAACTTGAATGAACAGGTTGCCGTTGGCCAGTTTGCGTGCCTGATTGAAGGCAGCCGTAATGCCACCGGCGGCGATGATGTGGTTTTCCTTGATCAGGATGCCGTCGTAAAGGCCAAGGCGGTGGTTGGTGCCGCCGCCGCAACGGACAGCGTATTTTTGTGCCAGACGCAGGCCGGGAAGGGTTTTGCGCGTGTCGACGATTTTCGCGCGGGTGCCGGCGACGGCATCGACGTAACGCCGGGTTTGCGTTGCCGTACCCGAGAGCAACTGCAGGAAATTGAGGGCGCTGCGTTCTGAAGTGAGCAGAGCGCGGGTGTCGGCGGAAATTTCACAGACGATCTGCCCGTTCAGAATGGTCTCTCCATCCTGCGCCAGCCAATCGATACGCGCCATGGGGTCAAGCCGGCGCAGGCAGGCCTCGAACCAGGCAACACCGCACAACACAGCGTCCTCGCGGCTAGTGAGGATGCCAACCGCCCGATGGTTGGCAGGAGTGAGCATGGCGGTGAGATCGCCACTGCCAATATCTTCGGCCAAGGCTGCCAGAACATTACGCTCGACTTCGTGGGCTAGTGCCAGTGGAAATTCCATGCCATACCTATCTGAGGTTGTTTTGATTCTAGCGCCGGGGAATTTTGACTAATCCAGCCGTTCAGAATTTGTCGGGCGGAGACAATGATCTCGCCGGACGTCAAGCCTACGGGGCCGCCCTGTCCCGCAGCCACGCAGGCATCGGCTGCTGCCCCGTGGAGATGTACTGCACATAGCATGGCTTCGAGTGGAGGCCAGTGCTGTGCCAGCAATGCGGCCAACATGCCTGTCAGTACATCACCGCTGCCAGCGGTGGCCAGGCCGGGATTGCCGGTGGTGTTGATGAACCAGCGTCCATCGGGTGTGGCGATGACGGTGCCACAACCCTTCAGCGCGACATGGATGTGGAGACGACGCGCAAGTTCTTGCGCGGCAGCGAGACGATCGACTTGAACGTCTTCTGTGCTGCAGCCGATCAGACGCGCCGCCTCGGCGGGGTGCGGGGTAATAAAAGTCGGTGTTGGCCGGACGGCGATCCGGCGTGACAGCGCCATGTCTCGAGCTATCAGGTTGAGGGCGTCAGCATCGATTACCAGCGGTAGGCTGCTATCGATCGCCTGTGCAAGAAGTTCGGCGGCTTGGGCAGATTGCCCGAGTCCGGGACCGATGGCAAGCACCGAGGCTGCGTTCATTGCGTTTTTGGGATCACGCAGCATCAATTCGGGCTGCTCGAAATCAACGGGGAACTGCTCCAGCATGCCGAGATAAACCCGGCCGGCGCCAAGCTTGAGAGCGGCGCGTCCCGCCAGCAGTGCGGCACCAGCCATGCCTGTTGCGCCACCGATAATGGCGACGCTACCGAAGCTGCCTTTATGGCTGTTGCGCTGACGCGGCAACAAGCAATTCTGGAATGATGAACACTGCACCTGCTCTCCGTCTCCGTGCTTGATGGCAAGAGATAGATCGCATAGCGTTATCTCTCCACACAGGTCGGGGCCATCACCGGTGAGCAGGCCAGGTTTCAGGGCAATGAATGTGGCGGTGCGGCTGGCATCTACGGCGGGGCCGGTTGCCTGGCCGGTGGCGGCATTCAAGCCACTTGGCACGTCGAGGGCGAGGATCGGAGCAGTACTGCTGTTCATTCGATCGATCCAGTCGGCGTAAAGCCCCTCGATCGGCCGGGTCAGGCCGATGCCAAACAGTCCGTCGATAATCAGACCAAACCTTGTGTCGGGATAGTTGCTCAGGCATGTGCCGCCGGTAGCCAGCCAGGCAGCATGCGCAGCGCGGGCATCGTCAGGTAGCCTAGCCGGGTCACCGGCGAATAGCATCTGCGGTTCGTAGCCGCTTTCCTTGAGCAGGCGGGCGACGACGAATGCATCGCCGCCGTTGTTCCCCGGGCCCGCCAGGAGTAGAGGTGGCAGCACGGCGCCCGCAAGCATTTCGTGCGCGATATGTGTGGCGGCGGCACCCGCACGCTCCATCAGTGGTGGTTTTGCTGTTGCGTTCGCCACCTCGATGGTACGCAGGGACTCGGCTTGCAATATCATGGGATTCATCGGGGTGATTGTAGCCTTCGAGGGTGATACAGTGCGGCCAAAATACGAGGAGAAATTGACCATGAGTCTGAGTGGAATTCTGCCCGGTCTGGCTGCGCGTATCGCCAACCTGCGTCGTGATCTGCATGCTCACCCGGAACTGGCGTTTGACGAAACCCGTACTGCCGGGATCGTGGCCAATCAGTTGAGAAAGCTTGGCATCGAGGTACACGAAGGATGGGCAAAAACGGGTGTGGTGGGTTGTCTCAGGGCGGGCAGCGGCGCACGCGCCATCGGCCTGCGGGCCGATATGGATGCGCTGCCGCTACCGGAACTGAATACCTTCCCACACCGCTCGCGCCACGCGGGTCGCATGCATGCCTGCGGCCATGACGGTCATACGGCGATGCTGCTGGGTGCGGCCGAGGCGCTTGTAGCGCTGCGCGACGCCGGGAATTTCGACGGCACGGTTTATTTCATTTTTCAACCCGCCGAAGAACACGAAGGCGGCGGGCGCGTCATGGTGGAAGAAGGCCTCTTCGAACGTTTCCCGATGCAGATGGTGTTCGGATTACACAACTGGCCGGGCTTGCCGGCCGGCAGTATCGTGGCGATGGAAGGTCCCGTAATGGCCGGTGCTGATCGCTTCGAGATCATCATCAACGCGCGTGGGGCACATGCGGCGATGCCGCATCAGGGCACAGATGCGATCCTCGCGGGGGCGGCCCTCGTTCAGGCACTGCAGTCGCTGGTAAGCCGGGCCACCGATCCTCTCGATTCAGCCGTGATCAGCGTGACACGCTTTCATGCTGGCCAAGCGGACAACATTCTGCCAGAGCAGGCCGTGCTGGGCGGCACGGTGCGCACTTTCCAACCCGAATTGCAGGATGCGTTGGAAGAGGGTATGCGCCGTATCTGCATTGGCATCGAAACTACCTATCGAGTCCATGTGGAGTTTCATTATGTGCGCGGCTATCCACCGACGCTCAATGCTGAGGAACCCACCTGCATAAGCCGCGAAGTGGCCCGTCAAGTCGCGGTTGGTGAACAGGTCTTCACCCACCTCAAGCCGAGCATGGGGGCGGAGGATTTCGCCTATCTGTCGTGTGTTGTGCCCGGTTGCTATGTCTGGCTCGGTAATGGCCCCGGTGAAGGCGGCTGCATGCTCCACAGCCCGCATTACGACTTCAACGACGAGATCATCGCCACAGGTATCAACTACTGGGTGCGTTTGGTGGAGAGGGCGCTGGTACCTTGAGGAGCGGATTCAAGCCTGTTTTTTTGCGTTACTCTTGCGGCATGCTCATCCGTACCACCCCCACCCCCACCCGCAACAGCACGACGGGCGAACCTACATTACCTACCGTCTGGTAGAGAGCCGCCGGGTCGGCGGCAAGGTGCGGCAGGTCTTGCTGCCCAATCTGGGCCACCAGTTCCCGCTTGTCAAGGAGATCTGGCAGGAGTAGGAATGGTTGACAGGTATTCAAACGATCACTAGTATGGTGTTCATAGAGACACCAAATGCAAGGAGCCAACAATGCCTCCCTCCGGTACCGCTCGTGACACTGAATACCTTGACCGACTGCGCGACTACTACGTTGGCGCCAAACGCATTCCGACCCAGCAGCGTATCTGCGAGTTGATCGGGTTTGCCTCCAAAACCGCCGCCAAAAAGCTGCTCGAACGTTTGGAGAACGCCGGCTTCGTCGAACGCACGCCCGACGACGACGCTTGGATGCCGACGCTGCGTTTTTTCGAGCGCCATCTCGCCGACACATCCGTGCGTGCAGGCGCACCGGACATGATCGAGCAGTCGCAGGGTGAACTCTTTCTGATCGACCAGTACCTCGTTCGGCAACCCTCAAGAACGATCATGGTGCCAGTGAAGGGTGATTCGATGATCGACGCCGGCATCCACGATGGGGATATTGTTGTCGTGGCGCGTGCCAAGGGTGCCCAGTC
>CAIYZZ010000555.1 GCA_903930805.1 uncultured Rhodocyclaceae bacterium
CGTACTGCTGGGATTGCACAGCGCGCCGATCTATTTCCACCGCAAGGGCAAGGGCCGATTCAGGAAGGCGCCGCCGGAGATTTTGCAGGCGGCGTTGGCCGGGCTGGAGAAAAAGCGCCAACAAGCACTCGCCATTGAGCGCATGGCCGATGAGCTGAAGGCCGGCCAGCTGCCGCCGGAGTTTCCCCCGTTCCTCACGCAACTACTCTACAAGCCAGACCGCAACCGGCCGGAGACCAAGGCGCTCGAAGCGGCCTGCGCGGCTATCGGCGCAAGCCCTGAGCGCCTGCTGCAGCACTGCGGCGCCCTGTCCGACAGCCATGCCTTCCACCTTGGCCGTTTTCTCTTCGAGCATTTCCCCGAGGGTCATGGTGGTACGGGAGGGACGAATTTCCCCGCGTACGCCGATGCTGTCGATCCGACCGATCTGCCGCTCGCCGCCGTGCAGGCTTTCTCCATCGACGATGCGCACACCACCGAAATCGACGATGCCTTTTCACTCACTTCGCTGCCCGACGGCGGCATGCGTGTCGGTATCCACATCGCCGCACCCTGCCTCGGTTTCGGGCCGGATTCCGACCTTGGTCGTATCGCCCGCAATCGCTTGTCTACTGTTTATATGCCGGGCCGCAAGATCACCATGCTGCCTGAAGCGGTTGTCGAGAGTCACACGCTGGCCGCCGGTCATGCGGTGCCGGCCATCTCGCTATATCTGGATGTTGCTACTGACCTGCGCGTACTTGGCCATGAAACGAAGCTGGAATGCGTGCCGGTCGCCGCCAACCTGCGCCACCACGACATCGAGCCGGTGTTCAATGCAGAAACTCTGGCCGCCGGCGAACTCCCTTACTTTCCTTTTCGCGATGAACTCAAGCGCCTGTGGGAACTGGCTACCGTACTCGAAGCCGGCCGCGGCCAGCCCGCCACCAACCAGAACCGCAAGGACTACAGTTTTGTCGTCGACTGGGGTGTGCAGACGCCACACGGCCTTGGCAGGGTAACGATCGACGAACGCCCGCGCGGCAGTCCGCTCGACACGTTGGTGGCCGAATTGATGATCTTCGCCAATGCCACCTGGGGTGCACTGCTGCGCGATGCCGGCATTCCCGGCATGTACCGGGCACAGACGGCCGGCAAGGCGCGCATGACCACTGTCGCTACGCCGCACGAGGGGTTGGGCGTCGATTGCTATGCCTGGTCGACCTCGCCCTTGCGCCGCTTCGCCGACCTCGCCAACCAGTGGCAACTGATCTCCCATTTGCGTGGTGAAAAGCCCGTCTACCCTCCCAAGTCTGCTGACCTGATGGCGGCGTTGCGTGACTTCGAGCTGACCTACGCGAGCTATGCAGAATTCCAGCGGGGCATGGAACGCTACTGGTGCCTGCGCTGGTTGGCGCAAGAGAACGCCACGACCGTCTGCGCGCAGGTGTTGAAGGAGAATATCGTGCGTTTCGACGCCATCCCGCTCGTTATCAAGGCCAGCGGCATGCCGACGCTCGATCGTGGTGCGCGCGTGCGCCTCAGCGTCTCCGACATCGACCTGTTGGCGGCCGAAGCCAAGATTGTATTCATCGAATTGCTGGGTGCGGACAGTGCTGATGCAGCTTTAGAAGTCACCGAAGTGGAGGAAGGCGGGGAGTAAAATTCCCCGATGCCTGCCCACCTGACCTGGCCAGCACCGCTGGCCGCGATGGATCCGCCGCAGCGTCACCTGACGCTGGCGCTCGGGGTTTCGCTGTTCATCCACGCCATCCTGCTGTCGATTCATTTCAAGCTGCCTGAAGCGCTCGACCGTGCCCGCGAACAAGCGCTTGACGTCATCCTCGTCAATAGCAAGCACGCTACAAAGCCGACCAAGGCACAGGCCAGGGCGCAGAGCAATCTCGATGGTGGCGGCAACACCGCCGACAACCGACGCGCGAAAACACCGTTGCCCGCCACCCCGCAGACGCAGGCTGGCAATGACCTCATGAGTGCGCAGGCGCGCGTCGCCCAACTGGAGGCGCAGCAGCGCGAAATTCTGACGCAGACCAAAGCCGCGCGCACCGCGCAGGTCGATGCCGACCGCCAACCACCGGCACCGGTGAACGAGGTTTCCGGCCGTGACCTTGCCAGCCGAGCCATGGCCTTGGCCCGACTGGAGGCGGAGATTTCCCGCGATATTGACGACTACAACCAGCGACCGAAACGCCACTTCATCGGCGCGCGCGTCGAGGAATACCGCTTTGCCCAGTA
>CAIYZZ010000556.1 GCA_903930805.1 uncultured Rhodocyclaceae bacterium
CGAACCGGGCGGGCCGCCAGGAATCTCTGGGCCGTGGTCGTAGAAAATCTCGGTACAGGGGCCGCAGGGGCCGGTGTCACCCATCATCCAGAAATTGTCGGAGGCGTAGCGCGCCCCCTTGTTGTCACCGATGCGGATGACGCGCTCGACCGGGATACCGATCTCGCGGGTCCAGATGTCATAGGCCTCATCATCCTCGGCATAGACGGTGACCCAAAGTTTGTCCTTGGGCAGCGCGAAGACATCAGTGAGCAGTTCCCACGCGTACTTGATGGCGTCGTGCTTGAAGTAGTCGCCGAAACTGAAGTTGCCGAGCATCTCGAAAAAGGTGTGATGCCGCGCGGTGTAGCCGACGTTTTCCAGATCGTTGTGCTTGCCACCGGCACGCACACATTTCTGCGAAGTGGTGGCTCGCGCGTAGGGACGCTTGTCGAAGCCGAGAAAGACATCCTTGAACTGGTTCATGCCGGCGTTGGTGAACAGCAGCGTCGGATCGTCGAAGGGCACCAGCGACGACGAGGCGACGATCTGGTGTCCCTTGGACTCGAAGAACTTGAGAAATTTTTCGCGGATTTCAGCGCTTTTCATGGCCAGACTCACAGGGCATCGGAAAGCGCGAATTCTACGCGAAGCCCCAGCCTACATCTCCGCAGGCAACCAGAGATCAGGGCGGTCGGTAAAGACCGCAGAGCACCCCAATTGCTCCAGGCAAGCCGCTGCACTGCGGTCATTCACCGTATAACAAGCCCACGGTATTGCGCCGAGTACTGTCGCCGTCCTGGCATCGACGTCTGCCGCAGCCAGATGCACCGACTGCGCCTGCAAACACGCCACCTGATCCTGCCAGTCGTCCGGCAGGCGCTCGCACAACAGCGCAAAAGCAGCATTGGGCAAAGCACGCCGTCCCGCCAGCGCCGACTTTTCGCTGAACGAGGAAACGACACCCCGGCCATCCCAATAATCGACGAGCCAGCGACCAACGACTGCGCCGGTTTCCGTTTCATAACCCGCTGCGGGCTTGAGTTCGATATTCACCCACAGACCGAGTCGCCGACATTCTTTCAGCGCCTCGTCCAGCGTCGGCACGCTGGCAGTGCAGGCACGAATCTCGGCAAACGTACAATCGGCCACCCGGCCAGCACAATACGTTGTTCGCTCGAGCGTTTCGTCGTGCATCAGGATCGGCACGCCATCGGCGGTAAGCATGACGTCGAACTCGACCGCACGACAACCCAACCGCGCCGCGACAGCAAGCCCGGCCAGCGAATTCTCCGGCGCCAGCGCCCCGCCGCAGCGGTGGGCGATGATGCGCGGATAGGCGCTCACACCCGACTATTTCTTTGCCGGTTTGGCACTTTCCACCGGCGCCAGAATCAGCCCGGAGCGCAGCACAGCCGTGTCGAGTGCTTCTTTGGCCGGCTTTTTGTTGCCCCAGACAAACTCGATCTCCTCGTTGAGGATGGCGCGGATGCGGCTGCGACCGAAGTCCTCATTCCGGGTACGCGCAGAATCACGTTTTGGCATCGCCAACCTGCGCTCCGCACGGTCGAGCACGGCAGCGTCACCCCCCGATTCACGCAACGCCTTCACCGCAGCAGACGTCATCGGCAGAAAGCCCGTGGTACGTACCCACTCGCTCTGGACCTCCGGCTTCAGCAATAAGTCGATGAAGCGCGCGATCACCTGCCGCTCCGATTTGTCGCTGGCCGCCAGCACCCACAGCGCCGCGCCATCGGGCAGAACTTGCGTCGGCCGCGCGCCATAGACATCGTCGTAATGGGGTAGCACGGCAATGCCGAGGGGGAATTTTGGGCTCTTCATCAGCTTGGCATATAGCGCCGATTCGCCGGTGAGCATGGCGCACTCGCCGCTGGCAAACCGGTCGTCACCTTCCCGACCAGGGCCAGAGTAGATGAAATAGGAACTCTTGTACCAACTTGTGAGCAGCGCGAGGTGCTTGACATTCACCATGTTGTTGAGCGCCAACTGGTCACGCTTGCCGTCCTTCGTGATAATCGGCTCGCCATGCTGGGCCGCCACGTTTTCCAGATGCACCCAGGCGAAACGCGAACTGGTCAGCGGGCACTTGTAGCCGGCGTCGCGCAAGGCACCCGCCGCTGCCTGAAGCTCCCACCAGGTCTTCGGCGGCACCTCCGGATCGAGCTTGGCTTTGACGAAGGCCGCCTTGTTGTAGAACAGCACGGGCAGGGACATCGCCAGCGGCAGTGCCTGCATCTTCCCGGCAAGATCGTCAACCGCATCGATCATCTGCGGGTAAAAGTTCTTGGCGTCGAATTTTTGCTTGCCGGCCTCCATCACCTGATGCAGCGGGAGAAAGCGTGGCCGGGTGCCGAACATCGCCGGCGCATCGTCCTGATCGAACAGAGCCAGTTCGGGCAGGCGTGTCTTGTCGGCCAGCCCCCGCACATCTTCCAGGGTAATGCGTCCGCCACCGCCCCCCTTAAGCTTTGCTTCCTCGTCGTTGAAGCGCAGCACCAGGGTCGCCAGCGTATCGAGCGCCGCTCCAGAGAGATCATGGCGCAGCGTGAGTTCCTTCACGGGAAGAGGCACCGCAGGGACAAGCTTGCCCGGAATGGGAGTTTTGGCCGATTTGGCAGATTTGTTGGCATGGGCCGGATCCGCCTCGGGAGCGGCAAGCGCTCCGGTGGCCAATATCAGAAACAAGGGAGCGAGCAGAGAGGCAAGGAAGCGTTTCATCGGTCAATTCACTTGATTTGCGAGGAGCATGATTTTAACTTGTCGCCGGGTTGCACGACGGCAATGTTCTACATTACCCTGTCACCCTCTCGAAAAACTCCGCCACCATGAAACGACAGCAGCAAATCGTCCTTCTCGCCACCGCACTCAACCTCGCGCTGGTGCTGCTATTCCCGCCCTATGACTACACCAGCATGCAACGCGGCAACATTCCGACCTTCGACGGCTTCTACTTTATTTTCGGCAATCACCCGAACCGCATCACCAACAACAACTTTCTGACGCTGGAAATTATCGTGGTACTCATCAATGCCTGCATTGTCTGGCTCTTGTTGCGTGAGCGCCCGCTAGGGAAAAGCGCCCCCGGCGGCAACCGTTACCAGCGTGGTGTACTTTGGCTGACAGCCATGAACCTGATTATGGTCGTATTGTTCCCCCCTTTCCAAAACTACGCGGCCATCACCAAGGCGGCATTACCGAGCTTCGAGGGTTTTTATTTCCTCTTCTTCGATAACTCGCAACGCCAGTTGGTAGCACCCATCCTTTACCTCGAGGTCTGCCTGATTCTGATCAACGGCGCGCTCCTCTGGTTAATGCTCAAAGGGCGAGGCCAGGCCAAACTGTCAACCAACGAGGTCAGGGAACTGGCGGGGGAAATTCGTGCGGCACAAAGCAACGGGTAAAGAAACCGCCCGACTGGCCGTAAAATCCGACTGGCGTCCTTTACGTGCATTCCTTGCGCATCGCTCATTCATGCAAAAAGCCTTGTTTCTGACCCTCTGCGGACTCGCCCTTGCCGGCTGCGATCAGCTTGGCATGGAAAATCCAGCCCAACTCGCCGCTGCCAAAGAAGCGGAGGGGCGTGCCGTCGGCGGCGCCTGTCGACACAGCGGCCGGGCACTTGAGGACTGCTACAAACTCAACTCGAAGGCACTAAAGTCAGCGGTTTTTGGCGGCTGGCGCGACATGGATGCCTACATGCGCGAGAACAGTATCGAAATTGTGCCGTCATCCATTCAGCGCGATGAGGCAGCGAAGAAGAATGCCCCCCCCGAGGCGACACCTTCCGACAAGGGAGCCAAGCCAGCCGAAACACCGGCGAAAAAAGCAGGCGCTGCCCATAGTGCCGTCGAACGCCCCTTCCCCACCTCGGCCAGTGGTGGCAAAGTGGTCTGAGTTGCGTACCTGAACCGCGCCCGAAGCGTTTACCGTAGAATCGCCCCGTGCCCTGCCGGTTGGGCGCAGTCTTGCGGCATTCTGCCACCCCAATGTTGTTCCGCCTGAGCCGGCGCGGCCTTGTCAAGAGGCTATGGGCGTGCGACGCAACCGGAGTTCATATTGAAATTTACTGACCTCGGGCTAGCACCCGAAATTCTCAAGGCCGTGCTCGATGCCGGCTATACCGACCCGACACCGATCCAGGCGCAGGCCATCCCCATCGTTCTCGCCGGCCACGACGTCATGGGTGGTGCCCAGACCGGTACCGGCAAGACCGCTGCCTTCATTCTGCCGCTGTTGCACAAACTGGTGCGCCATTCCAGCAGTTCGCCGTCACCCGCGCGCCACCCGGTGCGTGCACTGATCCTCACGCCGACGCGCGAACTGGCAATGCAGGTGCACGAATCGGCCAAAACCTACGGCAAGCACCTCGCGCTACGATCGGTCTGCATCTACGGCGGCGTCGATATGCGCGCGCAAATTGCCGAATTGAAGGAGGGCCGCGAAATCGTCGTCGCCACACCCGGTCGCCTGCTCGATCACGTTGAACAGAAAACCGTCAACTTCGGCGCCGTCGAATTCTTGGTGCTCGACGAAGCCGA
>CAIYZZ010000557.1 GCA_903930805.1 uncultured Rhodocyclaceae bacterium
ATGAAGGATCTGGCCAATGTGGACGGCAAACTTTCGCAGGGTGTCGATCCGTTCGAGAAAGAGCTCGCGACACGTGACGAACTCCTGAAGAAGATTGCCGAAGGGGACGCCTTCTTTGTGCAACACGACGCCACGGTCCGCCAGGTGGGGTCTCTGGTGCGCAACGTGCTGGAAGAGATGCCAGGCATCTCGTTGGTGTCGTTCAAGACCCTGCCTGGCCAAGTGTTTTATACGCCGCCGCCACCCCCGCCGCCACCCAAGGCCACCGAGAAGGCCGTCGAGGGCTTTACCAAGCTGCTTCCGCTCGGGCTCGCCGAGAATGCTGCGCCACCCCCCGCTGCCGTGCAGCCGGTTGCCTTGCAGAAAATAATTTACAAGCACGGGGTCGAAATCACCGTCAAGGGGAATTACGCGCAGTTGGTGTCGTACATGGAAAAGTTGCAGAAGTTTCCCAAGCGCGTGTTCTGGTCCGAGGCAAAGATAACGGTGTCCCCCTACCCGGTTTCGGTGCTCAGGATTGTCATTTTCACCCTGAGCGATCAGCCTTTAGCGCCCCTGGAGTGATGCGCGACATGGAGCCAACACGATGAATTGCCAAACGCAAGTTGCACTGCCGCCGCTGCTGCTGCTGATCGTGCTGGGATGGGCGAGCGGGGCTTGGGCGGCAGCGCCAGGCGACCCGACCGAGGCGCCGCCGGTATGGGTTGCCGCGCAGTCGGGCGCGTCCGGTGCGGCCCCCATGGCGACGAGCGGGGCGGAACCCAGGGTGCAGGTAATATTGTCCGGCCGGTCGCGAAGAGTTGCGGTGATCGACGGGGAAGTGCTCAAAGTGGGCGATCAATACAAAGGCTCCAAAATAGTGGACATCAGGGCCAACGAAGTGGTGATGGATGATGCGGCGAAGTCGTTGGGCGTTACGCCCGACGTTGAAAAGACAGTGCCGGTAGTATCCAAGGTCAAGAAGAAGTCGGTGGTAATACCGGAAGGCAACGTGTCCTCAAAGGCACAATAGGGAGTCAGCAATGAAATTTGCATTCAATCAGAAATTGATGGCGAAATCGTTTAGTCTGGTCATAATGATTGGCCTGACGGCGTGCTCCACGATCTATCCGCCGCGCGATACATCAACCATTGACAGTATCAATGCTCAAATGAAGCAGGCTGCGGCCCCCAGAGAGAAGGCTGCGCCGCTGCCCGAGGCGGTCAGTAGTTCGCTGTTGCCACCGATCAAGGGTACTGTGCCCAAGGCGTCGAAAAAACAGCTCGAACAACGCTTTGACCTCGTGGTGACCGACGCGCCGATCAACCAGGTGCTGATGGGCATCGTCCAAGACACTCGTTACAGCATCATGGTGAAGCCGAAGAACGCTATACCCGGCGCGCCGGGGAGTAACGGGGTTGCCGCCGCTGCCGGCTCTGCCGCCCTCCCACTGACGGACAGAGTCACCGTTAATCTCAAAAATGTCACGATGTTCGAGGCTCTCGATTCGATCCGCGAGGTTTACGGCTACGATTACGCGCTCGATGGCAACCGGATTTATGTGCAGCAACCCGAATTGCAAACCCGTCTCTATCAAATCAATTACATCATCGGCCAGCGCCGTGGCGTGAGTGATATACAGGTGGTTGGCGGGGCTTCGGTCGGTAGTTCGTCGTCCAGTACCAGTTCCTCCACTGGTGGTTCATCTGGGAGTTATTCCTCGGTTCAGGCAACGGGTCTCAGCACGAATGCCAAGTCGGATGTCTGGGGTGAGGTCGAAGATGTACTCCGAACCACGCTCGGTTGCCAGATACCAGGCAAGTTAGCAGAGCCAGCAACTAGCACTAATACTGGCAGCACTAGCAGCAGTTCTACAACTAATGCTGCAGGACGGGCCGATGTTACCTTCAAGGGTGACATCCCATCAGGAGCACGGCAGCGCGGGGTGGATGGCTGTACCGACGGGCGCGCCATGAGCATCAGTCAGATGAGTGGCACTATATTGGTGCGTGCTATGCCGAACGAGCATCGTACCATCGAGAAAATGCTGAAGTCGCTGCAGATGAACATCGAGCGTCAGGTGATCATCGAAGCGAAGATTATTGATGTCGAACTGAATGGTGGGTCACAGCAGGGTATAAACTGGGCTGCCTATTCTCATGGGCTACATAGGGCATCAGTGGGAGCGAACCCCAGCAGTATTTACGAATTGGGTGGTGGCGGCGGGATCATCGGCAGTAATCTTACTTCCAGTGGAAGTTCTGGCTCCTCTGCCAGCACTAGCGGTTCGTCTGGGGTTACTACAACAGCGTCAATGACTGCTAGCACTCTGGGCACAGTGTTGGGCACAAGCTTGATCGGCGCAACAGCGAGTAATGCTTTTACCGCTGGACTGGGCATAGCGCTGCAATTCCAAAATTTTTCCGCGCTGGTTAACTTCCTGCAAACGCAGGGTGAGGTTCATGTTCTGTCGAGCCCACGCATCGCGACGATGAATAGCCAGAAAGCGGTCATCAAAGTGGGCACCGAGGAGCCTTACGTTTCCAGCATCACCGCTGGTACTACTGCCGTTACTGGCGGGGTAGGATCTACTATTGCGACGCCTCCGAATCTCAACTATCAGCCCTTCTTCGCGGGTATCGCGCTCGATGTGACGCCGAAGATCGATGACAAGGGCGACATCACCTTGCATGTGCATGCGCTGGTTAATAGCATTACCGAAGTGGAAAAGTTGGCCAGTCCCGACAGTCCCGTCAGAGTGCCTTTTGCGGTTAACACCATCAATGAGACGGATAGTGTTGTCAAAGCGAAGGACGGTCAGGTGATTGTGATAGGCGGTTTGATGACTGAAAGAATGACAGACTACCGTGGCAAAACCCCGGGCCTTGGCGATACGCCGGGTATCGGGGCGCTGTTCAGCAAGGGCTCGCAGAAAATGGTCAAGCGCGAACTGGTTATCCTCTTGCGGCCCACGGTGGTGTCTGACGACTCTGCCTGGAACAGCGATGTAGCGGCAACTCAGGAGAGAATCGAAGCACTCGGTGCCGGTGCTCGGTAAGGCCTGAGCCCAAGCCGGAGAATCAATAGGGTCCAATGTATCTGAAGCATTTCGGCGTCAAGGAATTCCCGTTTAGCATTACGC
>CAIYZZ010000558.1 GCA_903930805.1 uncultured Rhodocyclaceae bacterium
ATCAAGCACGCCCGCGCCCTGAACGCCATCACCAACCCCGGCACCAACAGCTACAAGCGCCTGGTGCCCGGCTACGAAGCCCCGGTCAAGCTGGCCTACTCCGCCCGCAACCGCTCGGCCTCGATCCGCATCCCCTTCGTGCATTCGGACAAGGCCCGCCGTATCGAGACGCGCTTCCCCGATCCGTCGGCCAACCCCTACCTCGCTTTCTCAGCGCTGATGATGGCCGGCCTAGACGGTGTGCAGAACAAGATTCACCCGGGCGAGCCTGCCGACAAGAACCTCTACGACCTGCCGCCGGAAGAGGATGCAAAGATCCCAACCGTCTGCTCGTCGCTGGAGCAGGCACTGGATTACCTGGACAAGGATCGCGAGTTCCTCACCCGTGGCGGCGTGTTCTCCAACGAGTTCATCGATGCCTTCATCGACCTGAAGATGGAAGAAGTTCAGCGCTACCGCATGACAACCCATCCGATCGAATACGACATGTATTTCTCGCTGTAACAGATTGTGCCCCGGCGGGACGACGCCGGTAAAGTCGGCGCTGGCGCGACGGCTTGAAAAAGGACGGGCTTGCCCGTCCTTTTTTTTCGCGTCACTCTATCCTTCTTTGGCATACACTCCTGAGCCATGATGAAACCGACACTACTGCTGGCCCTGCTTGCGTTGCCGCTCTCCGTTCGGGCCGACACGCTTTACCGGTGCCAGATGCCTGATGGCCGCACGACTTACACCAACCAGAAGACCGGCAAGAACTGCGAGATCATCTCGCAGGACAAGCCGGTATCCACTTTCAGCGCGCCACCCCAAAAGCCGCGCCAGGCCACGCCTGCCGACTTCCCCCGGGTCAATGGCGACCAGCAGAAAGCGCGTGACAACGACCGGCGCGCCATCCTGGACCAGGAACTGGCCAACGAACAGAAAAACCTCGATGCTGCGAAGAAAGATCTTGCCGAACAGGAAAACCTCATCATGCCCGACGAACGCTTGCAGGGCGGCGGCGTGCAGGGTGGCAAAAAGGACGCACGTATCCAGCCCTATCGTGACAAGGTGCAATTGCATGAGCGCAACCTTGAATCGATACGCCGGGAAATTGGCAACCTGAAGTAACCGAGTAACCGATCCAGCCCGGTTTCTCTGGCGCGGTTCTTGCGACTGATTTCGCCATGAACTTTCAGGCCCCGCCACTCGAAGAAGACGCCAGCTTTGCCGGCCTCGATCTGCTCTCCTCGGCGGTCATCCTGCTCGATAGTCAGTTGCGCATCCGTCATTGCAACCCGGCGGCGGAAAATCTTTTTTCTGCCAGTCAGCGGGTCTGCCTGGGGCGGCCGCTTGCCCAATTGCTGGGTTCACCACCGGCGCTGATCGCTGCCCTCGAAAATGTCCTGGCCAACAAGTGGAGCTACACCGGCCACGATATCGTCGTCGCGCGCGAACATGGTGCAATGAGCACCGAGTCACTCCATCTCGATTGCACCGTCAGCCCCATCGAAACCGCCCAAGCCAGCTTGCTGCTGGAGTTTCGCCCGATCGACCAGCAGCTGAAGGCGGCGCGCGAGGAGCGCGAGGCGGTACAGCAGCGCGCCAACCGCGAGCTGATCCGCAATCTGGCCCATGAGATAAAGAATCCGCTGGGTGGCATCCGTGGTTCGGCGCAACTGCTCGACCGCGAACTGGCGAGCATGGAAAATGCACCCGCACTCAAGGAATACACTCAGGTCATCATTCACGAAGCCGACCGCCTGCAAGACCTGATGCGTCGTCTGCTGTCATCCCATCGCGCCATGCAGCCGGCGCAAATCAGTATCCATGAAATCCTCGAACGCGTGCGGCGACTGATCCATGCCGAATTTCCCGGCGTGCGAGTGCAGCGCGATTACGATACTTCGCTGCCCGATATTACCGGCGACCGCGAGCAGTTGATCCAGGCCATTCTCAACATCGTCCGCAACGCTGCACAGGCCATGAAGGGCGAGGGCGAGATCATCACGCGCACCCGTGCGCTACGTCAGGTGACGCTCGCCAAAAAGCGTTATCGGCTGGCACTCGAATTGCAAATCATCGACAACGGGCCGGGTATTGCCGAAGATATTCGCGAGCGGATTTTTTATCCGCTGGTCTCGGGCCGTGAAGGCGGTACCGGGCTGGGTCTGGCGCTGGCGCAAAGTTTCGTGCAACAGCATCAGGGCAGTATCGAAGCGACATCCGCTCCCGGCCGAACCTGTTTTACCTTGCGCCTGCCGCTGCAAAACGGAGAAAAACAAAACAAATGAATACTGTCTGGATCATCGACGACGACCGCTCGATTCGCTGGGTGCTCGAAAAAGCGCTGGCGCGCGAAAACATCGACTGCGCGAGCTTCGCTTCTGCGGACGAGGCACTGGCCAGGCTGGCGGCGGGAGATTTCCCGCGCTTGCTGGTCTCCGACATTCGCATGCCCGGGGCAAGCGGCCTTGACCTCTTGCGCCAGGTGAAGCAGGATCACCCCGATCTGCCGGTCATCATCATGACGGCCTATTCCGATCTCGATTCTGCGGTATCGGCATTTCAGGGTGGTGCCTTCGAATACCTGCCCAAGCCTTTCGATGTCGATCAGGCGGTCGCCCTGGTGCGTCGTGCTCTCGAACAAGTGGCGCCCCAACTTGGCGCGTCCATCGCCGAACCCCTGGCACCCGAGATTCTCGGCCAGGCACCGGCGATGCAGGAGGTCTTCCGCGCCATCGGCCGCCTCGCCCAATCGCATGCCACGGTGTTGATCAACGGCGAATCAGGTACGGGCAAAGAGTTGGTGGCCAACGCCCTTCACCGCCACAGTCCGCGCCGGGACGGCCCTTTTGTCGCGCTCAATACGGCGGCGATTCCGCGCGATCTGCTCGAGTCGGAACTTTTCGGC